>JAOUQB010000108.1 GCA_029879555.1 Nitrospirota bacterium
GTTGTGCGCGGTGGGGAAACACCCAGGCCGAGCGGTGATCATTGTCACGCATGATTCCCGGATCTTTGAATTTGGTGATCGGATCGTCCATATGGAAGATGGTCGTGTGGGGCAAATTCAACAGGGACAGGAGGATCTGAACTAATGGTCTTTCGACGGTTGAGTGTCTGGCTGGCGGTCGCAGGGGTGCTGTTGACGATCGCTACCTTGTGGGGTGCGCGAGAAAAACCGGCTGCGCCGCCACCGATGGAGGCGCCACCACACAATCCCTATTCAGCAACGGTCGCGGCAGCGGGAATTATTGAAGCCGTCAATGAAAATGTCCGGATCGCGCCGCCGCTCTCTGGGCTCGTCACCAAGGTCTTTGTGGGAGTGGCCGATCATGTGAAGGAAGGGGATCCGCTATTTCAATTAGATGACCGGGAAGTACGCGCGCAATTGCACACGAAAACAGATTCGCTGCCGTCGGCTTCTGCCAGAATCGCGGAACAGGACATTCGGCTTCGTGATCTTCAACATCAATTGGCGCGGTTGCAGGCCGTGAAAGATCGGCGAGCGGTGAGTGAAGATGATGTCCAACGTAAATGGCATGAAGTAGAGGCGGCCAAGCGAGGCCTGATCCGTTTTCGGGCGGAATTGCAGTTAGCGCGAACGCAACGCGATGAAGTACAAGCGATTCTTGAGCGGCTCACGGTTCGTGCCCCAAGGGCGGGGACGATTTTGCAGGTCAATATTCGGGCCGGAGAATATGCCACGGTTAACGCGAATGACCCTCTGATCTTATTAGGTGACATCGAGACGTTTCAGGTGCGAGCAGATATTGATGAGGTCAATGCGCCACTCGTGGTGCCGGGTAGTCCGGCTGTGGCCTATTTGAAAGGCCAAACTAAACAGGCCATTTCACTGACCTTTGATCGCATTGAACCCTATATTGTTCCCAAGCGATCTTTGACTGGCGACAACCGTGAACGAGTCGATACCCGCGTCCTTCAAGTCATTTATCAATTCGAGAAACCGAATTTCCCTATTTACGTCGGACAACAAGTGGATGTCTTTATTGAACGCGAGGAGACTCAGGTGATGAGCCACAAAGACGACGCAGAGATGAAGATCGAGCAGATTGATGCCGCACCGATTCAGAATAGATAACTGCCCGATGCCATATATTCTCTCACCTCTCAGCATCACCAGCCGTTTCCTCCCCTTTGTAAGGGGAGGACGAAGGTGGGGTAGAAGTGTGCATGACTGTAAGACGCGAGGTTGGGGGATAACAGTGCTGACCATAGTCATCATGGCGGGTGTGACACAAGGCTGTCTGCTCGGACCTGATTTCCAACGGCCTGATTCCCTGGTTCCTCAGGATTGGAAGACGATGACGATGGCGGGGGAGACAGCAAGCCTTTCTGTTTCAGTCGGGTCGGTCCCTGAAGTGGCGTGGTGGCAGGTGTTTCAGAATGATGAATTAAATCATCTCATCGAACAGGCCATGGAGCGGAATCATGATGTGCGACAAGCGGGCTTTCGCGTGATGGAAGCGCGGGCGTTGGCACAAGGGGCGGGGGCGGGGCTGTACCCCAATGTGTCTGTCGATGGCACCTACACACGCGTTCGACGATCAGAAACCATTCTCGTAGCCCCAACCGGTGGGTCTGCGCCAGGGTTCGCTCCTCCAGGAGCCAATTTTAACCTCTGGAACGCCGCGCTGGATTTGCGATGGGAGCTAGACCTGTGGGGCCGTATCCGCCGAAGCCAAGAAGCGTTTTCGGCTGAAGCCTTTGCCAGCGACATGAACCGGCGAGGGATTGTGTTGTCACTCATCAGCGACGTGGGGCAAGGATATTTTCGACTCCGAGAATTAGACGAACAACTAGAAATTGCCACACGCAATCTCACGCTGCAACAAGACTCACTCTCCATCATCCAATCCAGGGCTGATGCCGGCCTGGTATCAGATCTGGATGTGAAGCGGGCAGAAATTCTCGTTTCTGAAACGGCCGCGCAAGTGCCGGAGCTGCGTCGTGTACGAGCCGTGCAACAGCATCAATTAGAATGGCTCACTGGAAGGCAGCCAAATTCCCTGAGCCTTGGGACTAAGCCGCTGCGTACCGTGTGGATCCAACCGACGATTCCTATTGGATTGCCAGCTGATTTGCTGCAACGCCGTCCGGATATTGTGGAAGTGGAAGAGAACTTAAGGGCCGCCAATGCGCGAATTGGAGAAGCCCGGGCCTATTTTTTCCCCACCGTGGCCATCACGGGGACTGGGGGATTTCAAACCAGTGAATTCACGCAATGGTTCAAATGGGCGAGTCGAAATTTGAGTGTCGGCCCATCCGTTTCCTTACCCATATTTGAAGGCTACACCAATATGGCCCGGCTAGAAGTGGCTGAGTCGCAGTATCAGCAATTGTTAGAGCAATACCAACAGACAATTCTCACTGCCTTTCGTGAAGTCGCCGACGTGCTGACGGCATTGGAAACCCGACAAGAGCAATTGGGGTATCAACAGCAGCGAGTGCAATCCGCCCAAGAGGCTCGCGAGTTAGCCGAAATTCGCTATCGCCAGGGTCTCGTCACCTATTTAGATGTGCTAGAGGCTCAGCGGACCGTGCTGGCGGCGGAATTACAACTCGTCCAAACCCAACGTGCACGTCTCACGGACATGGTCACCCTCTTCAAAGCCATCGGCGGCGGCTGGGGAGAAGAGCTATTGGTTCGTACCACACTCCCGTAATTTTTACGTTTCAGCCGGATACTTCCCCTTTCAATATTCCTGCTTTCGTACGGTAACTTTCAATTGGGAGATTCTGAAGTTCCTTCTTTCTTGAGGGAGAAGGTAAGGATGAGGGTGAAAACGTGAACTGGCCATTACCCAACTATTCCTGGTGTCAATCCGGTATGGGCTAGACGGGTCTACCAGTTATTTGGCGTCGTATGAGCATCGTTCGATCAATTTTCTTGACTAACTTAATTAGTCCAATTAGAGTTGAGGCATGGCAATCGTCACCATCCATCAAGCCAAGACACATTTTTCAAAATTGATTCAACGAGCTTTGGCGGGGGAAGAAATTATTGTGGCCAAAGGGAAAGAACCCGTCGCGAAAATTGTTCCCATTCCCGAAGCCCAAAAAAGACGGACATTGGGTGGCGCAAAAGGCATTGTGAAATATATCTCAAGCGATTTTGATGATGCACTTGATGAATTTTCGGATGCTTTGGGATGAAGTATTTGTTCGATACACATGTGATGCTCTGGTTTCTAGAGGACGCCGATGAACTCAGCAAAAAGGCGAGGCAAATCCTTCAGAATGGAGAAAACGAATTATTTTGGAGCGCAGCAAGTTTTTGGGAATTGACGGTAAAAATTTCATTAGGAAAACTCAAGCTGCAAAAAGGCTGGCAAGCTTTTCTGGAACAAGAAAAAAAAGTTAATAGAATTCTGGATCTTCCTATCCATGAACGACATTGTGAACCACACCTGACACTTCCTTGGATTCATCGAGACCCCTTTGATCGCTTATTAATCTGCCAAGCCATCTCAGAAAAATTCACCCTCCTGACCAAAGACGAGATCATTCGCCAATACCCCGTCAAAACTGTGTGGTAGGCCGTGTTCGTCGGTGTGGCTACGTTTCCACTAACGCACTGACATCTTTCTTGCTTCATGCCTCCCTCTAGATTCATTTTTCTGTCCGCGTTAGACTGGGCAACATCTGCAAGCCGAGTTTACTAATCGAACACGTGTTGAATAATTCCTACAATGAGGCAGGGGCAGCGATGAGCGTGAAACCATATATTTTGGGAATCTGTCTGTGTTTCTTTTATCTCAGTGTTCCCGCCACTGGTGTGTGGGCGCAGCTTGATTTGCAATATCAACAGCGGGGAGATCGCTATGAAGGCGTGAAGCCCAAGCCGGTATCCGGGTATGACATTGAATTGATTTCGGTGTTGACGGATTATGAAGAACCGCTCACAGGCGAAAATTTCCCCAAGCGCCTGACCCTTCGGTTTTATTTAGAGAAGGAAGACGATGCTCATCTCACGGTTCGAGAACTGGATTATCGAGCCTATTATTGGTTAGACAAGGTTCAACCGGGTCAACCCTGGAAGTCAGGTTTTCAGAATGTCTTTACCTGGCCGACCGATCCCGTTCTGAATCAACTCGTCCCCAAGCTGGCGGTATCTGAAATCGGCGCCTTGGTGCGGATAGGCCATGCGACGGGTTCCACCATCGAGGAGGTCGCACCGGCGGTGCTATACCATACCAATCCACCTGAAACCGTTGAGGGATATCGGTTTACGATGAAAACGGGCGAAGATGCGAGGCTTCTTGCTACCGTCATTCAGCAAGCGACCGGCCAGCCCATCGGGACTCCTCAGAAATTTCGACGCAAGCGTGCGGGACGTCCCTTTACCATTCATTGGGATGCAAAGACCGCTCCTGAGGGTTCCTATATCTTGCGGGTCACGGGGTTCTCCCTGTCCACGAATCAATCCATCAACAAAGAAGTGCATTTCTATCACCAGCCGACCCTCACCCCCTAAACGTATGGGCATCTTGTCATGAAGGAGGTCTTCATCAGTTATGCCAGTGAAGATCGGGCCATCGCGCAGCATGTGGCCCAAGGCCTGGAAGCGGCTGGGGTGTCGGTCTGGTGGGATCGGCACATTCAAGTGGGGAGTGAGTGGGATAAGACCATTGAAGACGCCCTAGCGGCGGCGAAATGTGTGGTCGTCTTGTGGACGGGGCCGGCCAAAGCCTCGCGGTGGGTGCGGGCGGAAGCGCGTGCAGCCTTACAACACGGACAGATTGTGCCGGTCATGCTAGAGGCTGATGCGATTCCATTGGCGTTTACCGGAATCCAATCCTTACGATTTCTGGGATGGGATGGAGCCGCCGAATCGAAGGCATTTAACATTCTTCTTGGGGTCATCAAGGCCAAATTAGAGGGGAAACCCGTCTCATTCCCCGTGGAAGCGGCCACGAAGGCGTCATGGGTTGGCAAGATTGCCGCAGTGGTCGGCCTCAAGATGCTGGTGTCCGTCACGGTGGCGGTGTTGCTGATGGCGAGCTCATTGTGGCGTCTTGATGCGGATGTGACCATCCAGGTACAGACGGGCCGCCTCGAATTCCTGGTCAATCCTGGGAATGAACAAAAATCGCTCACCGACCTGCTCTCCTTTACGAAACTCTCCTTGCAACATGTCGGGCAGATGTCTTTGAGTCCCGATCAACTGTTAGTGGCCAACCCGGACCAACTGGATTGGGACACGGATACGTATCCTCCAGAAGCCTGGGTCGCCTTACCAAGCCATGGGCGAGTACAGCAATTTCATGCGGTACAGTCGGGAGTCAGTCCAATGGTGACGTTGGAATCGCCGGAGAGGAAGGAATCGGTGGTAGGAAAGCTGGATGCCATTGTCTTATCCCAGCCGGCAACGATCACCTTGGAAATGACCAATGCTCGAACAATCTCCCTTGCCATCAGATCCAAGGCGAGTCCGCAGCGTGTGGTCCTTTCTGGTTTAACATTAGTCGATGTGGTGGCAGAAGGATTGACCTTCAAGGAGGCGGGCATTTTGCCATTTTCTCAAGATCAGGAGCTGACCTATCAAGCTCTGTTTGACCATGCGACAGGAACCATCACCGTGAATGGAATGGATTCGACCTTTATCGCCGTCATCAATCCGGAAGCCTCTCCCGAGACGCTGCTGTTTTCCTCAACGGAGTTGCCAGTGGAATCGGTCGATGTGTCCTGGCAAGATCCGAAAACCGGGGAGCGGAGGAGCCATCCCCAATTTCAAGGCACTGTTCGCTATCGCGCGCTTCCAGATTTGCCGGAGGTCAACTTTCAAGCGCCGCTGTTTTTGACGGTTGAGAAACTTGAGAGATTTGAAATCCTCTCGATTCGTCTCGATTCAATTACTGAGACGTTTGCCATTGAGATGCAAGGAACGGCGGGCTATCTGAAAATAGGCACCCGAGACAATCCTCAAGACCTCAGGCCGACGGTGTTCGATGTCATTGGGTATCATCCCATCCTAGCACCAGTTCGTCATCTTATCGGGCTGTAGGAGAGACTGATCGTGCGATGGTTTCAGCGACAAATCTTCAGAAGCATGGGCATTATGGTGGGCATGGTGTCGGCTGTCTCTCTCTCATTTGCGATAGAACTTGATGTGCTCAAGGCTGGGGTTGTGAAAATTACGACCAAAACCGGACAGGTGGGGACAGGGTTCATCGTTCGAGTAGAACCAGAGATGCTGTACATCATAACGGCGGCTCATGTGATCGCCGGAGACCCCCGACCAAGCATCGATTTTTTTTCAAAAGATCTGATCCCAGGAGGGCAAGGGCCTGTCAAAGGGATGGTGTTGCCTGGCGCGCAAGTGAGTGACGACCTTCGCGGGTTAGCAGTCGTGATCGTACGCGGGAAGGACCAGCGGCCATCTGTGGTCACAGGACTCGTTTTTGAGTCATCCGCCCAATTGGTCTCCGGGGGTGAGCAGGCGCTGGTGATCGGCCATCCTGGAGGAGGAGGAGATTGGGCGGTGGTCAAGCGCAATATCTCGAATCGGGTCGTGCATGATATCACGTTGGATCCAGGAGTGGCCTCACGATTTTCTGGTGGGCCGATTCTGGTAGATGGCAAAGTGGTGGGCATGGTGATGACCAATCGAGGTGAATTTGGGTTAGGTATTACGCACAAGAACCTCTTGAATTACTTGGACGGCATCGGGATTGAGCCACAGGCAACCGATGGGAGGGCGCTTGGTGGATTCGTCATCAAGCCAGAAGAACCTTCACGTCTACCGAATAACCACAGGCTGAATCGTGGCCCGGGTGGATTCATTGTAGAAGAACCTCCTCAGTCTTCATCCAAGGCTCTTCCGTCATCCATGACAGGGAAGGATGGGACGCCGATGGTGTTGGTGCCGGCTGGAGAGTTTACGATGGGGTCGCGGGGTGATGACACGAAGGCTCGGGATAATGAGCGTCCGGCCCATCAGGTGTATCTGGATGCCTATTACATCGATCAATATGAGGTGACGGTGAAGCCGTACCAGCGGTTTATAGAGGAAAACAATCGGACGGCTCCCAAACACTGGGAGCAGATGGACATGAGGCGTGATGCACAGAAACCGGTGGTGGGCATCGATTGGTACGATGCGTACGCATATTGCCGGTGGGCACGAAAGCGCTTGCCCACTGAGGCAGAATGGGAGAAGGCCGCGAGAGGGACCGATAAACGAACCTACCCGTGGGGAGAATTTACACCCAATTCCAGTACCGCCAATTTTGGAAAAGGTAGTCTTGACGTTAAGAACGTCTATGCCGAACGCTTAAAGGATGTGGGGAGTTATGAGGGGGGGAAAAGTCCCTACGGAGCCTATGACATGGCCGGAAACGCCGAGGAATGGGTGCAGGATTGGTATGGAGAGGATTATTACCAAAGCAGTCCTAGGGAGAATCCATCGGGGCCTCGTGAC
>JAOUQB010000109.1 GCA_029879555.1 Nitrospirota bacterium
TCACCGCAATTGATGGCCACCCCATTAATCCTGAAGACCATAAAGGGAAACGCAACGGCTGGTATTTCACGAGAGAATATGTCGTCACGACCTTCAACGCTCTCCCCAAAGACAATCTCCTAACCCAGGGACAATGGTGGGGTAATACCCCATTCCAACATTCTATAGACAACCCTCAAGTCCAGAACCATCTGCCTATGCTCTCCGTAGAAGAAGATGCCGCCAAAAATTTAGGCCTGTCGATTGGGTCGACACTGACACTCAATATCCAAGGCGTTCCCTTTGTGGCAAAAGTCAGCAGTCTTCGCAAAGTCGATTGGAGCTCTTTTTCGATGAATTTTTTTATGATCGTGGAACCAGGTGCGCTTGATGGGGCACCGATCACGTATATCGCCACAGCCCAAGTACCAAAGGAAAGGGAAATACCTTTACAGCAAGCGATTGTCGCCGCGATGCCCAATGTCACGGCCATTCATGTCGGAGACGTCTTGGACAACATTGCGAAAATATTTCGCCAATTGGCCATGGGCATACAAGCCCTCGCCATCCTCTGCCTCATCACGGGGGCCGTGGTCATGATCGCGGCCATTTCTATCAATCGGTATCGACGGATACACGAACTCGCCATTTTGAAGGCGCTGGGTGGCAGTCGCGGACTGTTATTGTTTTCCATCGGCACAGAATTTGGGTTGATTGGCGGGTTTGCCGGACTTGTAGGAATAGGCCTTGGATGCCTACTTTCCTGGTCCATTGTGTCTTTCTTTTTTGACCTCACATGGACACTCAATATGACCCATATACTGACCGGATTCCTCCTCACGATTGTCCTGACTCTCGTCACAGGATTTCTAGGAACCTACCGATTATTAGGCTTTCCACCTCTCTCCGTCCTTCGTCAAGAATAGCAACTTATTCAGGGTCCCCTTGGACGAGGCGACCCCCGTGTACCTATTCTTCCGCTTCCTCCCTCCTAAGCTCGCTCAAAAACGATACAGTTTGTATCGTTTCAGACATGAGATCATGGAGACGGGGTTCATCATTCTTTCCACTGAAATCACTAGCTTTTGAAATGCGTTTTCAAGAATTCCCATAAACTCCCCTGCATTCGAATGGTTACAGGTCGCTATTCTTTGACCATTCCATCGCTTTCTACGATTCATTGCTTGGCACATGTTTTGCTTTAACTTTTATAGAAGGAGACACCGACCATGGAACTCATTTTCTCCATTTGCATCACGGCCCTAGGTTTATTTGCAGGAATGTTTTTCATCTGGAAAGGTCACCACCAATAAATCTTGCAAGAAAATGGTGTCATAAAAAAGGAGAACTCCCGAATGTCCAAATCTATGCTCATTATTGAAGATGATGTGGTGGGTCGTGACTTGCTTCGGTTGGTCTTTGAATATGATGGATTTCATTGCAGCCAAGCGGATAATGGCGCGATCGGCTTAGACATGATGGCATTGCAAACATATGACGCCATCATTCTGGACAATTCCATGCCCGTCATGACGGGACTGGAATTCTTGGCGCAAGTTCAACGTCTCCCACCGCACACCAATGTCCCAATCATTATGATCACTGGCTACCTGAATCGGGACATTCAGCAGAAAGCCGAAAAATTAGGCGCCTATGCCATCGTGGAAAAACCTTATGATCTTGGGGAACTACGTGCGCTCGTCAACCAACTAACCTCAAGAGTTCCTGCTCACGCTCCGGAACCTTCTCTCACGCCAAAATAGCCATTCCCACATGGCCTAGTCTTTCCTCCCTCATCACGACAGGAGTGAACCACACAATCATCCTATTGTCGGAAAAAGTGTTTCAATAAATCTTTCCCTTCATCTAGCAATTTTTGTAATTCCTGATCATCACCCTGCAACACTTTTTCCAACCGCTCTTCAACTTTCTTTTGAACCTGTTTCCCTAAAATTTGGGTGTCCAAGCGAAGCGTAGGATTCTGCACTGTCCCCAGGATGACAAAGGGCAGAACCAACTGCCCTTCTTGCCTGACGACTTGTGCCATGGGAAACCGCCGAATAATGGTATCCGACAGAGCCGGCGGGATACTCAGCCTCCCCTGAAGATCTATTGATTGATTCAACCCAATCTTACCCGCACTTCGTAAGAAAAAATTCGGAGCATGGGCGGTTAATTCTCGAATGGCTATCCCATCTTTTTCGAATTCTGCCTTCGCATCAATTATCGAAAATTTCGTCGTGCCCGTGGATTCGCCGAGCACTCCTGATATTTGCAAGGCATCCTCAATGGCTTTCACCAGATCAAAGCCAATCAGTTCACCATTTCGAAGGGTCCCGTGAGTAGGACCAGACCAGTTTGGCATGGTTGAACGTGGCACCACACCCGTCACATTCCATTCCACTTCCCCATTCCCAGTGATGCTGAGTGAGGAGGGCTTCAAGACTTTTACCAGTGCCTCAGCAGAAAAATCTTTAAACACCCCTTTCGTAGAAAACGTTAATGGTGGGCTTAAGCGAGCCAGAACGCCTTGAGCAGTCAACGTTCCCTCAAACGCTTTCGCCCTGAATGATTGGAGATTGAGTCGTTCCCCCTCCAGAATCTCGGCTGAGAAGGTAAGCTGTTCGAAAAGAAACGGCTGGTGAACAGGAAAGGAAACCGGAAAATCCGTTGATACAATTGTCGGGGATTCACCCTGCAGAGAAAACCGACGAGGCGTCCCTTTGCCTGATAGATGGATCGTGGACTGGCCAAAGTGTAGATTCAGACGAAGTGGATCGATCAGGACTTCCTCAGAACCGGCCTGCGGGCCCTTGGGAAAAATCGAAGCGACGAAATGCGCCTGCAATTCAGATAACCCTACGGAGGGAGGCAATCCAAGTTGAGGTGGAAGATCGGGGGCCGATACCTTGGGAATCTGGATATCCCCAGTCAATTGGCCATCAAACATTTTTCCTTTGGCCATCACGGCCACTTTGCCAATAAGACCATCCATCTTTAGGTCAGGTACGTCAAAATTGGCTTGAATGGGGCCAAATCGACCGGTGATATCCAGAGGCATCTGATACGGCATCACCAGGCCCTGCAACTTCATACGGGCCGTTTCCCCAATAGCCACCGATTCGGTGTTCAAGGTTAAGTGATCAATTTGATATACGTTCGAGGGTTGGTGGGTTCGATCTTCAACCTGGAGGGTTCCGCCACTAAAAGAAAACTGCTTCACGGCAAAAACGCTCAACCAGGGGTGAACTGAATCTGGCGTTTCCGACTGTTTGCTTGCGATCCGACCTGGAATAGGGACTTTCCCAATAGTCGAAATATTGAAGGCCCCCTTTGCCGATCGAATAACCTGCACAATAGCACCTTCAACCACAACACGGTCGACTTGAATACGCCGTTGCAAAAGCGGCTTCCACTGGACAGCCAACTGGACAGAAGGAATGGTCAAAAATTGGCCTGAACTGAAGGTCGGATCATCTGCAATCACGACGTCACGCAACTGAACCCCTAATGTCGGATAGAAAGTTAGTCGAACATCTTGAACGTCCACAGTTCGATGAAGCACTTGCTCCAGAATGGGCAAATATTGATCTCGATACCGATTCAGATCAAGTAGAAATGGCAGAGAGAGAAGAAGCAAGACCAAAATGATTAACACAATGGCCACGGCAATCATAAATTTCCTCATGACAACACATTCCTACCTTGAAAAACGAGCGGATTCGATATTCTAGCATGCCGGAATCCTCATGAAAGAACGGCAATGAATACTTGTCGACAAGGCCTCCTCTATCAGGTATCGTTCCTCGGTTGATTCATTGTTCTATCAGACCAGCATGACTTCTCCAATCGATCAGCCTTCCCATTTACCCATCCATCATGTGGTGTTAGTCGACGCGTCTGGCTTTATCTTTCGGGCATTTCATGCCATCCAAATCCTCACACGCCCGGATGGCACTCCTGTGAATGCCGTCTATGGATTCATCACGATGCTCATGAAGTTACTTGATGATATGCAGCCGGACCACATCGCCATCATTTTCGATTCCGCCCGCAAAACATTTCGTAATGACATTGACCCAGCTTACAAAGCCAACCGCACCGAAACTCCAGAGGAACTCGTCCCTCAATTTGCCCTGGTGCGGGAAGCCACTGAAGCCTTCAGCTTGGACTGTATCGAATTAAACGGATTTGAAGCCGACGACCTCATCGCCACCTATACGAGGGAAGCGGTCAATGAGGGAGCTGAGGTGACCATTGTTTCCTCCGATAAAGACTTGATGCAGCTGGTGTCAGAGCGCGTCACCATGTTTGATTCCTTCAAAAACAAACGGATCGGCCCGGAACAGGTTCATGAAAAATTTGGTGTCGGCCCGGAACAAGTTGTGGACGTGCAATCCTTAGCAGGCGATTCGAGCGACAATGTGCCCGGGATCCCGGGCATCGGCATCAAAACCGCGGCACAATTGATCCAAGAATTTGGAGATTTAGATACGCTCCTTGCCCGTGCCTCTGAAATTAAACAGAACAAGCGACGAGAAAATCTTATCGAACATGCGGATAAGGCCCGTCTTTCGCGCGAACTCGTTCGCCTACGGAATGATGTCCCCCTGGCTATTCCCCTGAGCCAACTGGGACGCCGTCAACCAGACTTGGTCCATTTAGAGCGATTCCTTACGGAGCAAGGATTCAAAACCATCCTGGCTCGAATTCAAAGCCGAGCACCCAAAGAATCCAATTCCGCATCACCCATCCCAGCAACCTCTCATCCTTCACCCTCACCCCCTACCAATTCCGACAAGTCGAAACCTTCTGCCACTCAAGCCATCGCTGAACAACACTACGAATTGGTGCAAACAGTGGAAGTCCTACAATCCTGGATTGATGACGCACGTCATCAAGGATTGGTGGCCGTAGATACAGAAACCACCTCCCTAGATCAGACGCAGGCTGAACTTGTTGGCATTTCGCTCTGTCTGCAACCAGGAACCGCTTGTTATATCCCCGTGGGACATGCGGCACCAGGGGCGGCCACGTCAATGGATTTATTAGACCAAGCCGATTCAGAATCTGAGAGACCGCAACAAATTCCCCTTCAGACCGCGCTAGAAATCCTCCGCCCGGTTCTCACCGATCGAAGCGTGCTGAAGGTCGGCCATAATATCAAATATGACATGGTCATTTTGGCCCGCTACGGGATTCCCATTTCACCCGTCGATGACACCATGCTCCTTTCTTACGTGTTAGAAGGCGGGAAGCATGGCCATGGCATGGACGACCTTGCGGCCCTGTACCTTGGACATACGACCATCAAATTTAAAGAAGTCACCGGCACGGGCAAATCGCAAGTGACTTTCGATCACGTCCCATTAGACAAAGCCCTGGATTACGCTGCAGAAGACGCCGACATCACGCTGCGCCTGCACCAGACCCTCAAGCCCCGCCTTTTTGAGGAACATCTCACCACGGCCTACGAAACACTAGAACGGCCCTTGATCCCGGTGTTGGCGGCTATGGAACAAAAAGGCATCAAGGTCGACTTGGCTCAGCTCAAACAGGTTTCGCAAGAATTTTCACAGCGGCTTCTGACCTTAGAACAAGAGATTCATCGACTGGCAGGAAAAAAATTCAACGTGGGCTCGCCCAAACAATTAGGCGAAGTGCTCTTTGATGATCTCAAATTGGAAGGCGGGAAAAGGGGAAAAGCAGGGAGTTACACGACCGGAGTAGACATCTTGGAATCCTTGGCTGCTCAGGGACATGAACTCCCGGAGAAAGTTTTAGAATGGCGACATTTGGACAAACTCCGCAGCACCTATGCTGAAGCGCTCATTCACCAAATTAACCCCCACACCAACCGCGTACATACGTCATATGCCATGGCCTCAGCCGCGACCGGCCGCCTGTCCTCAACCGACCCCAATCTCCAAAATATTCCCATTCGAACGGAAGAAGGCCGAAAAATTCGTCGAGCATTTGTGGCCGAACCCGGCTATCGGCTCTTATCCTTGGATTATTCCCAAATTGAATTACGATTGTTAGCGCATATGGCTGATATCGCCGTATTGAAACAGGCATTTTGGGATGGGCAGGATATTCACGCCCTTACCGCCAGCCAAGTCTTTGACATTCCGTTGGAAAATATGGATTCGGGAATTCGGCGAAGGGCCAAGGCCATTAACTTCGGCATCATCTATGGCATCAGCGCATTTGGCTTAGCCCGCCAATTAAAAGTTGAACAATCAGAAGCCGCCTCTTATATCAAATCCTACTTTGAGCGCTATCCTGGGATTCAAGACTACATGGAACGAACTAAACAATTATGTCGCGAACACGGGTACGTCCAAACCCTCTTTGGCCGACGCTGCCACGTCCCGGCCATTCACGACAGCAATCCCGCACGACGCAATTTTTCCGAACGCGCGGCGATCAATGCGCCCTTACAAGGCACTGCCGCCGACATCCTCAAACGCGCCATGATCCGTGTGCCTCAAGCACTGGAACACCATGGCTTACAGGACAAAGCCTTCATGTTGTTAACCGTGCACGATGAACTTCTCTTTGAGGTCGAGGAATCTGCACTCGATGAGACCACTCAGGTCATCAAACAGGTCATGGAATCGGCCACCCTTCCAGCCCTGCAACTCTCGATTCCCCTCACCGTCGATGTGGGCCACGGTCCATCCTGGGACGATGCGCATTAAAAAAATTTTGAGTATGTTCTTGAGAGAAAGGAAGACCAAAGAATGATGGAGATACCAACGTATGGGGAGTTATTGAAACTCACGTGGTTTCTGGTCTGGCGACATGTGGTCATTCTCATGTTTGTGAGTATGACCATTGGCTGGGCTGTTCCTGTGATCTTCAATAGCACGATCCCCGAAGACTCTCAGTATATTTTAGAAATCTGTATATATAGTGTCTTGTTCTTGGGCATTACCCCATTCATTTTGAAAACCCTGTTTCAAAAACAATTTCAAGGCTTTCAGGTTATCTTTCAACGCGACACGGAACCGGCATCTCCTTCCGCGTCATCCTAATCGTTCAAATTCTTTTTGAAATTTAACCCATGAAAATTGCGACCTGGAACGTCAACTCCATCAAAGTCAGAATTCCTCACCTGATAGAATGGGTGAAACAAGCTGATCCGGATGTCATCCTCTTGCAGGAACTCAAAACCACGGAAGACCAATTCCCCAGGATGGCCATCGACGAATTGGGGTATAACATGGCTGTCGTTGGGCAAAAAACGTACAATGGCGTGGCGATTCTCTCTAAGATGCCCATTGAGATTGAACAGACGGCACTCCCCGGCGACTCCTCTGACGAACAAGCCCGCTATGTCGAAGCCGTGATTGGCAACGTTCGAATCGCCTCCATTTATCTCCCCAATGGGAATCCCATCGCCACCGAAAAGTTTTCATACAAACTCAAATGGATGGATCGACTGATTGCCCATGCCCGA
>JAOUQB010000006.1 GCA_029879555.1 Nitrospirota bacterium
TTGGTCACGTAATTCCGATTTCCGACTGCGAGTAAAAAAAGCGCTCAGGCCCGCCACGATCGAAATGGCCATCCTGCGACTTATTTTGTATACAAGACCAGTGAAAACGGGCAATATCATCTGGGAAATCCCTGCGTTGTCGCACACACTGCTCCCAACGTTGGATCACCTCCAGACATTCGGACTCCGGAATACGGTGTCGTGCATGGTTTCCGTAAAAATGTACGAAAATGTCATCCTGGCTGCGACATTTGGGATGGCTTTGGAGATTCTGGACATAGTGGATGCGATGAAAATCTTCCGGATATTGTCGTAAGACTTCAAGAATAGCCTCTTGCTCTCCAATTCCGTTCCAAACCTCGCCGCTTGAAATGAACTGCTTCTGGGCATAAGAGGTTTCGAGCAAATCTCGCGACCAGCGAGAATTACGAACCATGAAAACGCCCGTGTTCAAACGCATCGCCTCAAGACTGTGTTCGGTAGTCCAACCCAAGGGTTGGAGATAGGCGACAGGGCATTGCGCAACCACGTCAAAGCGTGCATCACAAAAATTACGCAAGTCAAATGATGTATTGAAGACAAGCGTATCGCTGTCTGCCCACACAACCCATCGATGGTCTTCCAACGCGCGTAGGATGGCTGGCACTTTGGCCCAGGAAGCCGGTCGGTCCGGGTTGACAGGTACCTCATCTATGAAGTTATACCCGTGGTGTTCGCAGTACCACCGATGATTTTCAATCGCCATTGGCCCCAGACGTTCATATTTCAAGGTGAGATTCACTCGCGGAACAGTATTGAATGTGATGAGCGCGATATCAGATCGCATGCATCCCTTCCGGCCACCACAAGGTCAGCCCCCTTCCCGCTGCAGTCGGGTCGTAACCTTGACCCAGGCGACTAATAATAGATGATCTGCGCCGGCGGGTCCGGGTCGTCTTGCCGTTTCACTTGGTTAGGCGAATGATGGATTCCCACCTAGTTGCAGAGAACTGTTGAGCCCTGCGGTCGTAAGCGCAAAGTCTTTCGAATCTGGCCAGATAATGGCGGCCGAGGCGTTCAACACCAAATCGCCAATCGCAGGAGCGTCACCGTTCCCAACATCTTCAATTATCGTCGTCGTCAACGCCATCACGCCAGCGGCCAAACCGATAATCATTGCAATGACAGGGATCGCAGCTCCTGCCGTTACAACAATGGCGATTGCAGTTGCAATCAGGGCGACAAGCCCGAGGATCTCCTCCGTGATCTCGATACCGGGATCTTTCGTCGTCCAATGAGCGGGCGGAACGGTTCGGGTCGGTTCATAGCCCAGGGTCTGCGTGCCATCAGGTTTATTAATTAGCTTTATTGCTAGGAAATTTTGCGTCCGACACCAAGCATAAATGCCTGGCGATACATCCGCTTTCGTCAACACCTCCATTTGCAACTCTTCACCGTCGATAGTCACACTGAGTTCTTGGACAGTTGCAGTGTAAGGGTCCTTGTCCTTGGGATGCACCGTAAACCTGATACCCTGATGCGCATTCAGTATGCTGTCCCCACTAGCGCTAATTTTGTAATCGGCCGGTTTCGACCCATCGAAAACCTGAGGCATTAAGGGCAGAATCAATTCGCTCAACATGCGATTTCTGGAAATCAGCAACCCCGCACGTTCCCTGTCGGGAATTAATTTCGGAGATGCTTGCTGGATGAGCCCGGCCGATGGTCGGTGACCGGTCATACACAAAACCGCCAATACTCCATCATCTGCACCAAAGTCGCTGTAGGCATAAGAAACATCTGTAGGTTGCATCCACTGGAATGCGCCTTTGTCGGCCACTCGATTGAGATCCACCGTGGCAAATACGTGATCAAAACTGTCGAGATTTTCGTTTAACCAAAGGGCAAGCAGTTCCCGAAAGGCAGCCTTGCCAATGAAAGACAATTTTTGTTGCTGTTGGTAAACAATCTGCCAAATAGTGACAATGGATTCATCAACGCTCGCAGGTTTTGTGCGGACACGTAAATGATGACTGCTCTTGCCTGTTGGATCCTTTTGGTGCAAAAAATTAAGACGAACATCGACCAGTGCCGTAGCATTAATAACCTTATCCGTATTTCCTGGCGAGTGAATCTCGGCTGTCTGAATTGGAATCTGCAATCGCACAATTTCACCGCTGCCCCCGGATATAAGTTGCCAATCCCCAAATGTTCCGGTTGCAGACACTGCATCATCTGGGTCCGCCACATCGAATGACTTAGGCGAACTTCCTGCCTTAATGATTGCAGCATTCACATCGCCGATGTGAATGCCGAACACAGTATCCCAGCCATACGTATCAGCCGTATCAATGATGCCTTTCATATTTGCCCATCTTTCAACGATTTGTCATGAAGTGAACAACAAGTTTAGGCGCTTCGACTCACACACGATGATCAAGCCCAAACTGTAATGCCCCGTTCAGCTCTGCAGAGACCAGGGTGTATCCCGGTACGCCTGCTGGCCACATGGTAGCCTTGCCTAAAGCGTCATCAGTGAGGTTTGTGACCTTTAGCATGCTTTGATAGTCGCCCCGCGCAGCTGCCTCAACAATTGGCATGATTGCAGACGGTATGCCGAATGCTGCTGCACCCAGGCCGGCAAATTTTGCAACGGAAAAACACGTTGCGGCAAATTGTGAGACCTCTGCAGGCGTTCCCGCAACAAGCCCCCTTAAAGCCGTGACGGTTGCCTGGTTCATCGCCTGCGCGGACTCGGCGCCTTCGGCAGTCACGGTTCCAATCGCGGAAGTGCTCTCTCCAGCAGCCTCTGCGGCTTCAGCTGCGGCTTGGGCGGCTTCTTGCACGGCTTTAGAGGCAGCCTTGCCCACCCCGGCCCCAATACCACCCACAACGCTGAGCACAAGCGCTACGACACTGATAACGATTTCGGCAATCCGCAGGCCCTGGCCAACTTCTACAGACCCTGACCCGCTTTGGCTCACCACCATTAGGTCAAGTATGTCGTTTGTGGCATCAAACGACAGAGTCGATGCCCCCTCGTAATTGAGATGTACAGTAATACCCGGTGAGTATTCGAACGTCGCGTCAGTCATGCCAATCTGAAGTTCCGTCTCGTTCACTGCGATCGAGTATTTTCGAGCATCTATCGTTGGGTTGACGATTTTACCGTTGTCCAGCTTCGTATCCCTCAGTGTCACCGGTTGGATATTGGTGATACGAGTGCCGTCATTGTCTATTTTGAAATATTCCGATGATTTCTCGTTTGGGATGCCGTCGAACATCATCGGCATGGCGTCCAGCATCATATGCTTCAGAAACTTTTCCGATGAAATGACAAAACCCGCCTTTTTGTCTGCGGGAATCGCAAATGGTGACACCTGAAACTCGAGACCGGCGACATTAGTGTTCCCATCGATCAGACACATCACGGCGAACACGCTGTTATCCAGCGTCGCCCCGGTAGACGGTTCAGCCACCGCGTACCCGGTATGGGATGGCCGCAACCAATTTAGTCCCTCCACCGAGAACTCGGCATTAAAATCAACAACAGCGAAGGTATGATTAAAATCCTGCAGGTTATTATTCAGCCAATCCTGCAGCAATTGCCTTAGTGCGGCGTCCGCCAGGAAGTTCGACTGTGCCGGTTGTAAGCTTTCAACTGACGCGGGCAATGTCACCGATGCGGTGGGCGCTGTCTGAAGTACTAAGGCCTGACTATTCGGGGCGTTGGGCTGGGGTAGAAAATTCGCTCGAACAAGTACCGTTGCCGTTGCAGACGCAATAGGATAATCGGTACCCTGAACAGTAACCGTGCCGCTCGTTACGGGCAGCATCATCATGATGTCTGCCCCGGATCCGCCGGTCGACAGCGCCCACTGCCCGAAACTTCCTGAAACGGACGCGCTATTGTCTGGAGCGACCTGCGTAAATGAAGTTGGCGAGGACCCCTGTTGGACAATGGAGTCGTTGACGTCCTTATACGTAATCGCTGTAACAGTATCCCAGCCCATGGTATCGACAATGTTATTAGCCATATGGGTTCTCCTTAAGTTAAGTTTCCACGCATATATAGGCTAGTAGCTAGCCCCCCCTCTGTAGGGGTAAATCCTGTACGGCCCAGCCAGCCCACAACTTTGGGCGCATAAGTCACTATTGCTGTTGCACTTCCCAACTGCGCAATTCCCCCACCCAGCTCGCTGCTGATCGCCGCGACAGTTATTTGTAATATGATCTCGGCAATGCCGCCGGCAAGATCCAACAAGTGGTCGTACCAGGGAATATGAGTCTGTTTATGAAACACCGGTTGGCCGACGGTAGCAAACTTGAAGGTCTTGTCGGTCATGGAAAAACTGATACCCATCGTGGAACTCGCCTGAAAATCCATGGTGATGTCCATTCCCATGCTGCACTGCCCAGAGAGACTCAGTGCGATGTGTGTATCTTGAACGATGGCGGACAATACGTTGACTGAAGGGGTGTACGTTTCACCCGCGGCACTCACAGATTTCAGATTGAAAGGCTTGGCCAGCAGTACACCTTCTGTACCCACACCGGGAATTGTGCCCTCTGTGAACGATGAAGCCGGAATGTTGAATGATTTCGCCAAACCGGGTATCAACACATTCTGCAAAAAAACATGCTCCGACACGGCCAGGGCGGCAGTCGGGCCGGAGGCCAGCAGAGTCGGATCGATATGACGAGGTAGTTGGGTAATGTCCCTGCTATCGTTTACACACAATATCGCTAGCATTTGCGCACCAGTACCCACAACGTCAGCGTAGGCATAGGCCATTTTGCTTGGCTGCAGCCACTTCGTATTCGCAACTTCCAAGGGGTTTATCGAAGCAAATTCAAAGGATATTTTGTCCGCGTTCTGGACAAGCACTGTGGCGACAGCCGTGCCAATCACGGTTTCCTGAAGCAAGGTCAGTGTGGATTTGGGGGGTGCAATGACTTTATTGAAGGACACGACACCCTCGCCGGTGTTCGTGGTTGTATGATCACCAACCGACTTGAAATGAAAAACAAGATGAGAACTGGTTGGCTTGGCCGGGTCAGGTAGAAATTGCAAAGACACGGTCAGCAAAACAGCGATTCCTGAAACATCGAGCGTTTTCGAAGAGCCTGGCATTTGCAGGGTTCCGCTCACGAGCGGAATTTTTAGCTGCAGCAGGTTGCCCGAGCCGCCAGGGACTATTTCCCAAGAACCAAACTCCCCACTTCCCTGAAAGCCCTTCTCCTCCAATTGGAACGTCTCAACATACTTCGCAGACACGTTCTTCAATGCGGTGTTTACATGAGCAATATCGGTAACAAATACCACGTCCCAACCGAAAGTCTTCATCTCTTATTCTCCCCAAGCCTCAGCGGCCTCGGTTTCCATTCGAAATAATCAGTTATGCTCTATGAGTGTGCTTTTGCTTCAGTTTCTACGCAGTTGAAACAATCATTCTGGAAGGAAAGGACGTTGGCGCTTTACTGTGTGGGACCCTTGTGATTGTGTGCCGTAGGGGATCGCGGTTTGTAGGTATAAGGGGGTTGCCTCTATTGGAACCCTGGAGACGGCTGGGCATATGCTCTTTGCGGAGTGGGTTGGGTGAAGCGGGGCGCATACTACAAGGTGGCCTTAAACGCTGAGTGAGAAAGTCCTTCATGGGGATTGACTCCTTTTTGAAATAGAACGTTTTGGATAATGGCAGAGTTGCTGCCCTCCCCTCCCTGGCGTGTGTCGCTCTCGTGTTCGGTAAGGGCGTTCTTGAAGCGTCGAGAACTATAAGACTACGTTCTAGGAAGGTCAAGCGCCCCGGTCTCGTCGATCTGGTGATGCTCGACGCATAGAGAGGACGGCGGTGGCCTCTCGACCCATCGTCCCCCTCAAAGGGGGATGGAAAGCGGAAGGGATGGCCTGGCTGTCATATCTCAAGGGAAGGAAACTGACTCGAATTGGTCAGGGCACATTTGGTCATTATCCGAATGCCACCGTTGACAATTGGAAAAGACTTCAATGTAGTGAAACAGATCCGTTTGAGCCTCGGCTCGGGTCCGGTAGTAAGCCCGATACACCCGCTCCCGTTTCAAGGTCGCAAAGAAATTTTCGGCCACCGCATTGTCAAAGCAATTCCCGGCTCTGCTCATGCTGCATTGAAGGCCGTGAGCTTTGAGCAAATCCTGGAACTCCTGGCTGGCATATTGACTGCCGCGATCGCTGGGAATGGATGAGGCCGGGATTCGTGGCCCGTGGGCCTAACGCCATCCTGAGAGCATCTAACACTTGGTTACGTTGGAGTCGAGAGTTCGTACACCAGCCTACGACTTTGCGGGAATACAAGTCGAGAATGACGGCGAGATACAGCC
Source organism: Nitrospirota bacterium (assembly GCA_029879555.1). Lineage (GTDB taxonomy): Bacteria > Nitrospirota > Nitrospiria > Nitrospirales > UBA8639 > Nitrospira_E. Next base: position 6,337 of record JAOUQB010000006.1, read on the forward strand.
AACCCTCGCCCGTAAGGATATAGGTGATGTCATTCACCCACCGTTGATTCGGGACGGTGGCTGTAAAGCCTTGCTTCAGCCGTTTGGGAGCCACCGGCAGCGTTCGACCGCTGTTCGTCGTTGGTCAAAACCGTCGTTTGGGAATCCCATGAAGTCCAGCATTCTACATTAAGCAGGCAACTCGGTTCCGCCCGCAAGCAAACCCTCGATCACGCAGTTCGGCCCTGATCCGCAAAATGCCATAGGTCCCCATACTCTTCGCATGACTGGTACGAATTTCGGCTAAGAGTTTCCGGTTCTCACATGACCTTCGACTATCAGGCCGTTGTCGCCAGGCGTAGTACCCACTAGCCGAGACCCTAAGAACCCGGCACATCAGCCGAATGGGATAGGCGGCCCGATGCCGCGCTATGCACTGAAACCGCGTTTCGATTCCTTGGCAAAGTACGCCGCCGCATCGCGTAAAAAATCCCATTCTCGCTACACTCGGCCCAATTCACGTTTCAAGCGAACCAGTTCTTCATCACGAGCAAAGCCGTGGCCCCGGAAAGGCTTTGGACCCGTCCCAGTGGCCTCCTTACGCCATCGCCGGAGCATACTCTCATTCAAGCCAAGGTCCTGCCTGACTGGCCAGCCGCAGGGCTTATTCTTTGAATTGTTTGGTGTAGCGTTGCCCACACCACCTCATGGAAGCGGTCAATTTTCGCCTATTGTATAGCCAAGCCCTTACACCTCATCGTTTTGAGCGCACCAATTTGGCCTTGTTCGCGAAAACCCCTATTACCAGAATCATTCCCAGCAAGAAAAACTCTGCTGTACTCGGCTCTGGTACTGGTGTCATAGTACCACCACCTGTCATAGGGTCACCTTCTACGGTGTAGTGAAGAGTTCCCTCGCCAAAAATAATCCCGAAATCTGACTGCGGGACGAATGCTTGAGTATTTGTGGAGTGGAAATCGAATTCGTCCATAATTCCCGGAGCTTCGAATATTGTTGGGGTGATACTGCCAGACCATACAGCTGAACCTGAATCAATTGCCAAGATTAAGAAATATAAGCCGGGATTCAATGTGAATCCTGAGAAGAAAGGTGTCGAAGTATTGCTAGCAAAGGCAAAGGCGTCGAGCGTGTCCCCGAAGGACGCACCTGCACCAAGTGAATTCTGATGTAGCCAAACCCCTCCCTGGCATGCAATACAAAGAATATCAGCTGTTACCGAAACATTGGTGAAAGTATTTGTCAAGGTAAAAGCGACGGCAACGGCTTGGTCGGCTTCGATAATTTGTCCCGTATCACCAAGACCCGTGATATCTAAAATTGTGTTGGCGTTGGCTAAGGGAGAGCCTATGGTCAGGAGCAAAATGCTAATAGCAAACAGGGTCTGCTTAATGAAAGAAAAGTGGTTACTTCTGTTCTTTTCCGAATATTTGTGGGCGAAAAAGCGTGTTGTTCCTTTGCCGAACAGGAGGGAGGAAGCTGGGTTACTACAACAAGGTGGAATCAAACGCTGAGTGAAAAAATCCTTCATGGGATGCTCCTTCTTTTTTGAATACAATGGTTTGGAAAATGGCAGAGTCCTCGCTAGCTCCTCCTTGGCACGGATCGCCCGGGTGCCCCATAAGAACGTTCCCTGGAAAATGGCGCATTTTAAGGGTGACATTCTAGGTGTAGTGCTCCCAGGAATCAAGCCAAGGGGGTATGTTGTTCACGCCAGAATTGACGAGGCCTCCAATACCCTAATGCTTGATGCGGGCGCTCCTCGTTATACCAATCCATCCATCGGGTAATTGTCTGCCGAGCCTCTTCAAATTTTGTAAATTGGTGTTGCCACAGACATTCTTTTTTGAGACTCCGAAAAAAGCGTTCAATGAGGCCATTCTGCTCCGGTGTATAGGGCGGATAAATTCTTGGTGCAGCCGATAGTCCCAACAAGCTTGACGGAACCGTCGACTCTGAAAGATCAATCCATTATCACTTCGAAGCAGCGGGGACGTTCCTCCGGGTCGCAAGGTCCCAAACCAGGCCAGACAGGCCGCTTCAATCGCTCGTTCCGCTTCTTTCGCTCTTCCACGTAAAGCAAACTCATACCCCATTATCTCTCGATCATGACAATCGATGACTGCGGTGAGATGCCCCCAGCCATCGTCGCCACAGGGAAGTTACGTCACATCCACCGTCCATCGCTGGTTACTTGCTCACGACCGACTCCGCAAACGCGGAGCCCGCGGACGAGCGGTGCGTACGCGTTGATGTACTAGCCATTGTTTGATTCGTAAGGCGCAATACACCGCTTTCCGATTGACCATCACCCCTTCGCGATAGCGCAACAGCGCCCACAGCCGGCGGTACCCATAGGTCGGATAGTCGTGAATCAATGGCTCGAGCTTCGTCACGAGTTCTTCAGAAAGGGCCGAGCACGTTCGCTTGCCTTTGGTCAGCCGATGCAGGACCGAGCGGCTCACCCGAAGCACCCGGCAGGCGGTTCGTTCGGAGATGTCCGGCAGCGCGGCTCTCACGTGGCGGACATCTCCCGCGCTAAAGGGTACGGTTTCAAGGCCTCCCGTCACACATCATTCTCCACGACCAGCTCCCCAATCTTTTGATTGAGCTTCTTAATTTGCTCATCCTTGAGTGCCTCTTCATCCTTCGGCCGACGGCGCAGGCCATTCTCTGCCGCCCGGAGAAACTTCTCGTGCCAATTCTCCACTTCAGACACTCGTAACCCCTGCTGCCGGGCCGCTTCCGCGACCGACGTCTTGCCTTTGAGTAGTCGCAAGACCAGAGCCGCTCTCCGTTTCGCCGTCCACCGTTCAATTGGTTCTTCCTCTCCCCGCGCTCCCCTCCTTTAAAAATTGGTTATGTCTTCAAGGTGGTTTCACTTTCAAGGGGGGCAGTATATTCATTCACCCCTCGCAACAAAATATTCAGCTTCCTAACTGTTCTTTATTGACACTAGAGCTGTGGGAATGCCGGGGTAAAAAAAGAATGAGACCGGAATTTCTCTTGGAAAGGTTGGGGAGCTTAAACTTTCTAATTTCTTGACATGGGAAGATGTTTAAATACTTCTTGTAGCGTTTTGGCTAGGTCAGCCCCATTGACCGGCTTCATAAGAAATCCCTTGAGACCAAGTTGCTTGGCCTTTTCTTCCGACATAATGTGACTAAATCCCGTACAGAGCACAATGGCTATATCGGGACGAATATCGAGTAGCATCTTGGCAAAGGCTTCCCCACTCATTGTTGGCATGGTTTGATCGGTAACCACAATATCAAATTGATTCGGTTGGCGACGAAAGAGCTCAATGGCTTCATGAGGGTTAGTCTTGGCCACCACCGAATAGCCTAAATGCATCAACACTTGCTCCCCCCACCGTGCCAGTACCTCCTCATCATCCACAAATAATACCTTCCCCCGCCCCTGGGGCCAGTCCGGAGCTTTGGGGCTCTGATCAGGGAGTACGACATCCAAACGCGGCAGTAATATCGTAAACGTGGTACCTTGTCCGAGCACACTCGACACCCCGATATGCCCTCCATGGCCCGCAATAATGCCATGCACCACGGCCAGCCCCAACCCGGTCCCCTCACCTAACGCCTTTGTGGTGAAAAATGGCTCAAAAATCCGCGTCAACACGTCGTCAGAGATTCCCTGTCCTGAATCCTGAATGGTGAGTTGCACATATGTCCCAGGGTTCAACTCAGCAAATTCCTGACGTGAAGCTTCCGTCACCTCAGTTGAACTCACCATGAAGCTCAATACACCCCCTCGTTCTCGCATCGCCTGCTCCGCATTCGCACATAAATTCATGATGACCTGATGCAATTGCGTGGCATCGGCAAACACGACCGCCGACCCAGTTGTCGCAGCAGATCGTATCTCAATCGTCGTTGGAAGAGTCGCCCGAACCATACGAAGCGCTTCTTGTATGATCACGGTTAAATCTACAGCCTCACGTTCATGATCCGACCGTCGACTAAATGCCAAGATTTGCTTCACCAGTTCCTTCGCCCGCTGGCCGGCGGTGATCACTTCCCCTAAATAAGACGTTAACTTCGGCTGTGCATTGGCTTGAGTCAACGCGAGCTCTGAATAGCCGAGAATCGCCCCCAAAATATTATTGAAGTCATGGGCGATTCCCCCAGCCAACGTTCCAATGGATTCCATCTTCTGGACTTGTTGAAGCTTCTGATCCCTCTCTCGCAGAGCGATTTCCATCTGTTTATTTTCAGTCATATCTCGCATAAAACAATGGTAATGGCCTGCCTCTTGCGGTTGATTAATTCCTCTAGCCATCACCACTTTTTTGAAAAACTCTGACCCATCTTTCCTCAGCCCCCTCGCCTCAAATTCTCCAAGGCCTGTCATTCGCATCATGTCAAACGCAGACAGTGCCCTCAGATAATCTTCAGGATGGACAGCAATTTCCCAAGATTGTCCAAGAAGGTCAGCTGCGGAATAGCCTAGCAACGTGGCATAGGCCTCATTCACCTGAAGATATCGTCCCTCTTGGTCCATAAGCGCAATACCCGGCATAGAATGCGTAAGGGCCATATGCATTTCCTGCAACGCACTTTCCGCTTCTTTGCGCTCAGTGATATCCCGAGAGACCACCACCCCTCGCAAATCTCCCAGAGCGGTGTGAAAGACACGGCCCGTACTTTCAAACCAACGATACCCTCCACACTGATGACGATACCGATAAATGGCCCGACCTGACCCGACCGTGTGCATGCCCTCCGTAAATTCTTTCACAACCATGTCTCGGTCATCGGGATGAACCAACGAAAAAATATTGGTTCCAAGTAATGCCTGAGGCTCATAGCCTAAGACCTCCTCAAAATTCGGGCTAACGTATAAAAATGTCGCGGCAGCATCCACTTCGGAGATGAGATCATAGGCATTATCCATAATGGCCCGAAAACGTTTTTCTCGTTCTTGGATCGTCAGTTCCGCCGCCTTGCGAAAAGTAATATCCCGCGCAATGCAAAACAGCCCTACCAGGCCTTCCTCCGTCTGATGAAAGACCTCTTTTGTCACCAGGAAGGTGCGAGAGACCACGCCAGCATCGTCTACGTCAATTTCAAAGGATTGGGGTGTATTCCCACGGATCACAGCATCATCATATTTCGTAAAAAGAGGATGGATTCCATGAGGAAATAATTCCCCGTCTGTCTTTCCCATCATTTCTTCAATCTGAAGACCCAGCAACGTGGCACCCGTCGAATTCACTAATAAATACCGCCCTTCATGGTCTTTGACAAAAATGATATCACGCGTTCCTTCAACCACGGTGGTTAAGAGGACATGCTCTCTTTTCAAAGCATCTTCGGCTGCTTTTTGGGCGGTAATATCTCGGATGGTTCCGCTCCCCCGAACGAATGTTCCCTGTGCATCGTAAATCGCCTGCCCCTTCCCTTTAAACCACCGATATTCACCTGGCTTGGTTTTGAGTCGAGAATCCAGATCATAGGGCACCTGATGCTCAATGTGGTCTCTCAAGGCTTGAAAGACTCGATGACGATCATCAGGATGAATCCGGGAGGCCCAAGATTCCAAGACCGGAGGAAATTCATGTTCTTCAAAACCCAATAGCGCTTTAAATTGAGCCGAATACCAAGCGGGAGTCTCAGGAGAATCCCAGGGTTGCCCTGGGAGAGGACGCCCCTCCCAAAGGCCTTCCTGGGAACCCACTGTCGCCATTTCAAAGCGATCAAGCTGCTCACGCAATGTCGCAATCATCTGTTGCGCATCTGCAAGTGCGGCACGAAGTTGTTCATTCGTCTGCACATCATCAACCACATCAGATTGCTCAATGATCCCGACTTTTGTGACCGCAGGTTGAGGCGTTGGCTCTTCAGCCTTCCGTGCAGTCACTTCAAAAACCAGGCCTTCATATCCTTCAATTTGACCTTGGCTATCGCGGATCGCTCGCGCATGCTCTTCAACCCACACGCAGCCCTGCGGATTCCGTTTTCCTTCCCACACAAACGGACCGACATTTTCTTGTTGCTGAAAAAGGTTGCGCCATACGGTGCGCCTCGCCGGATGAGCATAGAGTTGCTTCCGGATATCCAGCACACATTCCATCATTTCTTCAGGAGAGACATAGCCAAAAATTTGAGCCAGAGCCATATTCGCCATCACGAGCTTCCCATCAACAGTGCTGCGGTATACCCCAACAACTCCTTGATTAAAAAATTGTTCTAATTGGTCTTCATGACTCGAATTCGAAGGAAGAGCTTGAACACCCGAAGCACGGAGAGATAGCCGCAAATCTCCGATGAGTTTATTGACGATTACTTGTTGTTGTGAGAACGGTATACTCACGGGATTTTCGTGATCCATGAAAGCCGCACCTGCTTTATATGGAAAATCCAGAGGGGGGGGCATATAGCGCACTTATAGACGCACAATGAAATATCTACAAACTTATGTCAAGAGGAACGGCCCAGATCAAGTCCGCTTTCTCTATTGCGCGTAGCGTCAATCGGGGCCAATTCTTGGCCACCGACAATGAACTCCGCTTTGATACCATCAAAACGCCATGGTAGACTTCAACCCACTTTCTTCTTTCATTTTTTCGGGACAATGCTGATATGAAGACACCCGTTCTCACGATTGCTGGCTCTGATCCAAGCGGAGGCGCGGGGATTCAGGCTGATCTCAAAGCCTTTTCCGCCAACGGCGTGTATGGCATGTCGGTTCTGACTTCAATAACCGCCCAAAATACCTGTGGCGTATCATCAGTCTTCCACCTCCCTTCTTCCATTATTGATGCCCAGCTTGAGGCGATTTTCTCAGACATTCCCGTCAACACCATCAAAACCGGCATGTTGGCCACAACAGAGATCATCACCGTAGTGAGTCATGCCCTCGCACTGCAGAACATCAAATATCTTGTCGTCGATCCAGTTATGGTTGCGAAAGGCGGGCATGCACTCCTTGAAGAGGATGCGATAGCGACTCTTAAGGCCAACCTTTTTCCTCAGGCTTTTCTCGTGACCCCGAATATTTATGAAGCTCAAGTGTTATCTGGCATGACGATTCATAGTATGGCTGATGCCCGAACTGCAGCAAAAATCATTCATCAATTAGGCTGTCGACATGTGTTGATTAAAGGTGGACACCTCGCCGAGCAACCAGGGACGGACCTCCTCTACGATGGCCGATTTTTCCGGATGTACAAAGGGGAATTTATCCAGACTCAGAATACCCATGGCACCGGGTGCACCTTCGCCTCAGCCATTGCGGCCTACCTGGCAAAAGGCCACGCGATCGCCGACGCCATCGAAAACGCCAAAGCTTATATCACCCAGGCCATTCGCCACAGCTTTACCCTCGGCAAAGGACATGGACCAACCGATCATTTTTATTTTCTTCAAGCCTAACCATCTATGGATACCGCATTACCGAAAAGCGATGAGCGCATCATTGAAACGTCTGTGGCATTTTCAAATGCCTCAAGCCTCTTCACACCGGCAATCTTCGCTGAACCGTCTACCCCGACACATCGGTGCGTCATTCTCTGCCATGGCTTCCTTTCTGATAAACAAAGTCGTACCAATCGACGACTCACCGAACTGCTGGTTCCGCAGGGCATCGCCACTGTTCGATTCGATTGGTATGGCATGGGAGAATCCCGGCAGCATTTCCCCAACATGACCCTCAAGCATTGCCAAGACCAACTTGATACGGTGTTTCAGATGGTGCAAGAACGGGAACTGACGCATCTCGGGCTTGTGGGATCCAGCTTTGGTGGATTATTGGCCATTCTTGCAGCCCCTCATCAACCCACGCTTCAGGCATTGGGCCTGAAATGCCCTGTCGTGGATTTCCCCGAAGTTCTTCGCATGGAATTCGGGCCAGATGCCATGGCACGTTGGAAGTCCACGAACCACATTCCCAATATTATTGGCAACGGCTCACCCGTGCCCTTACATTATGGGTTTTATGAAGAATGCCTCACCTATGACGCCTATGCCGCACTCTCCCACATTCAAGTTCCCACCTTGGTCGTTCATGGCGATCAAGACGAACTCATTCCTCGACCGCAGATCGATCGCTTACTCACAACCCTGACGGCTTCAAAACAATTGACGCTTATTTCAGGGGCTGATCATCAATTTGGACGGCCAGAAGATTTTCGCCTGATGACCACTCATCTGGCTCAATGGATGATCAACCATTTGACGAACCCCTGATGACTGGGACGACAAGAATGAGTCCGACTGGTTCGGCCCCGGTGAAATTCACAGACAACCAATTAGACGTGTTTCGTGTACTCTATCCTCTATTTAAAAATGAGGTCTTCCAACGACGCGAACACATGATGCGACTCACCGCATTTGCCGGTACTGTTTTGATATCGATACAGATCGCCCTGTTTATTCTGCCACCGGGGCCGACAACGACTTCTCCCACTTCATGGTTCTCCATTTCTGGTGTCACCGTGTTTTCCAGTCTCTTTGCCTATTTAATCCTCCAACAGGCTGATCGACATCGAATGGCTAAACAGCAAGTCATTGAATTAGAACAATCGTTAGGGTTCTATCACCAAGAATGGCAACTGACCGGAGAGACCTTGTTCCCGAAGAATTGGCAGACGGATTGGACTGCGGATCGAAGCGTTGCGCTATATCTCGCCATCCTGGCAACCCTCACCACCCTCGTCATCTGTAGCATGCTGGTGCGGAATGGAATGGCAATGTGACCGTCGCATGACGAACAGTTTTTCCGCATCACAAGGACTCGCCCTATGTTAAAGCCCTATCGTGGCGTCGCCCCCATTGTGGCGGCCAATGCGTTCATTGAAGACACGGCGGTCGTTATCGGAGATGTGGTCATTGGCTCAGACTCCAGCGTGTGGTTTCATGCTGTCATACGGGGAGATGTGCATTTCATTCGCATCGGCAATCGAACCAACATTCAAGACCTTTCGCTCTTGCATGTGACACACGACACCTATCCGCTCACACTGGGAGATGACATTACCATTGGACATCGCGTCACGCTGCATGGCTGTACCATCCGTGATCGCGTGCTGGTTGGCATGGGCGCCATTATCATGGACGGAGCAGTCGTGGAAGAAGATTGCATTATTGGCGCGGGCAGTCTCGTCACGGAACGCACGCAAATCCCCCCCCAAAGCCTCGTCATCGGATCTCCCGCCAAGGTGAAACGCACCCTGACTGATGGCGAATTAGCCTGGATCAAGGAATCAGCCACCAATTATTCTCGCTACGCTCAGTATTATCTTGCAGACCAACAAGGGGCATAACGAGTGAGAAGGTTGGACTGAAACCATTTTCCCAGATCATAAGGCCAATCCAGTTACACGAGGATACCCGGCTTGACCGCGCCTCCCTCACCTCTTACCTCACTCCAACAATTCCCGTTGGTGATTCTCGGGGCAGGCTATACCGGACTCCGCATTTATCAGCAGGCCTTAGAACGAGGGTGGCATGTGCTTGCCACCAGCCGTCAGCCCCATATCCATCTGGAGGTCATTCCATCCGAACATCGATTACATTTTGACCTGACGCGTGCTGAAACCTGGGCGCACATTCCTCAACCGGCTCACCTCATCTGGTGTTTCCCTGCCGTTCCCTTGAGCCTTGTCAAATTATTCCTATCGGCGCGTTCACACCCACCCGGTCGGCTTCTTGTCATAGGAAGTACATCGGCTTACACACTAGACGGACAGCCCACCACTGAGGACACGCCTCTCAAGGCCCATCTCCCTCGAGTCCAGACAGAGGAATACCTTCGGGTCACCTATGGAGCCGTCATGATCCGACTGGCTGGTCTCTACGGACCAGGACGCCATGTGTTTGATTGGATACGAAAAGGGAAAATCCAGAACACCAAGAAATGGGTCAACCTACTTCATGTGGAAGACGCCGCAGCCATTTGCCTTCGCGCTCTTGAACAAGCCGCTGATGGTCGCACGTATTTGGCCAGTGATGGACACCCACGAACCTGGGAGGAGATATGCCAAGTGGCATCTTCAAGGTGGCATGTCCCCATTCCAGCTTCTATCTCGCCACCACATATGGGGAAGCAGGTGTCTATTCACAAGCTGCGTACCGAATTGCAGTACACTTTCCGTTTTCCTGATTTATTCCAAGCCCTGGATCACATTGAAGATGGCGTTGAGTAGCGTTCACGACTTACCGGAATATGGCTACCAACGAATACACGACTAGCCCATTATTCATGGCATGTGCGCAGATGCCGGGAATGAGACTTCCCGTTCGTTCATAAGCCCAAGCCCAGAGAAGTCCGCTCCAGAACACCGTCAGAAAGGCCACAAAACCATACCCGTGGGCCAATGCGAAAATCAGTGCACTCCCCATGATCGAAATAGGAACCGTGCATCTGGCTCGCAAGGTGGTGTACAGCAATCCGCGGAAAATAATTTCTTCAAATACTGGCGCTAATAGAACGACCTCAAATCCAATCTTCAACAGGTCTTCCTGACTCCCCCACACCAGTTGAGGGAGAAACCAGTCCCTCCAATTGACCGACCACTCAAACGCCTCGCCTCCAAGAACAATGCATAAATCTCCAAGAAGCCCCAGTGTCAGAATGCTCACAACCACTGGCAGGAAAGAACTTCGTACCTGGAACGGTCGTTGGAAACCCAAGACCGCGAAAAGGGATGACCCTTGTGATCGACCTAATAACAGGGCCGCAAGAATGGCAGTAGGGATATAGAGAAACAGTGATCCATACGTTTCAAGCATCCTATCTCCGTTCGGCACGAGCACCATACCCCCAATGAGCAGAATCGTGATCGCTCCTCCACGAACCAGAACGGCAAACCCCTCGCCAAATGACCACGGTGATGGCCTCACATCATCGCGTGGTTGAGATCTGGCTTGACCGGTTCGCCAATAGCGAATGCCCAGGCGAAGAAGCACAAACACCCCTAGACCAACCACAGAGCACTCGATCCCCAACAGTACGCGTGCATGCCACAATTGGGGATCCGTGAAGCGGACAAATTGTTCCCGCAGATGTTCCTCAAGGGCCGTGTCATGACTTTGTTTCGCTAATTGTTCCGCGACGTGAAAATAAAACCAATTGGCCGGAACCTCTTCGGCTAATCGAGCTTGTAGGACCTGATCGTGTTGAGAAGAATGTTCAGGATGAACATATGTGCGATCTAGTAATTTCCTGAAAAATTCGGTAGTCGCTTCATCCTCATCCGTCTCATAAACTGTCCGTTGCATGGCATCAACAGGTAAGTCTCCCTCTGCCTGTAACACCCCGAGGTAGAACCAATCTAATGGTGGTGAAGAATCGTCAAGTGCTTCCACATACCACCCTCGAATTTCATCCTGGGCATCTGCCGACTGTCCCCACACACGATATAACATCTGCTCGAAGGTCGATACGTCTTGTAACCGAGATTCCAACCCTAACAAACGACTCGCGACTCGCTCGAGATCCCGGCTCACCATTGTCGTTTCAAGAATGGCCTCGGCGGTCATGGCTCCCCATAAAACGAGTCCTAAGCCAGACAAACAGAGCAGAAGACAACTCACCGTCACAATTGGAGAAAATCTCCGCTTGTTCGAATGAACGTTCCCCGAACGGGATTCGCTTATTTCCGAATCATGAGACATGAGTTCAACCTTTTCGTCTCATTCCTAAACAGTACAAACGCGACATTTTTCCGTCACAAGAAGGATGAACAGAGGTGGAGCGTTCTCAAGCAAAATCAGGAAAGTTGCAGTTTCAGTAAAGATGTTGAACCACAGATGAATGATGGTATTGCTAGACGCTTCAGTCCGATACTACGAACTGAGGACTTTTCATCATGAACCATGGCCATGACTCACAGGAGTAATCGGAGGTGAGAATAACTCTCAAAGGAAACAAGCAAATGTTATGAACAAATGATGGCCACACCAGCTTGATAAGAAGGAACGATTTATGATGGCTTAAGGAAACTCCAGAGAAGTATCCCTATTCCCAGAGGCCAGAGATAATACGAAAACAAATAAAAATGATTCTGACGGACCAACCGCAAAATGACTCCAATCGACCAATACCCGACAAGTGCCGCGACTCCCATCCCTAACACATAGACACCAATGGCGTCATGATCCTGCCCAAGCACCTTTATGATTTCTAACAGCGTGGCACCGGCAATCGCCGGGATAGAAATTAACAAGGAAAAACGGGCCGCGAGTTCACGGTCTAAGCCAAGGACCATGCCCCCCGCAATCGTGGAGCCTGACCGAGAAATACCCGGAAGGACCGCCACGCCTTGAATGAGGCCAATGAGCAACGCGTCCCAAGGCCTCATTTCCTTGGCCGTCCGTGCCGATGTCCCACCTCGAGCCACCCACAAAATAATCCCTGTGACGAGGAACATGACCGCCACTAACGACGGCGTAGCCAATTTTTCAAACCCAAATAATTTCACACCTAGCCCGATAATCGCCGTAGGTACCGAGGCCAAGATCACATAATGAATGGTCTGGCGTTCACATCCCTGAAATAGACTCCCCGCTTCGGTCGGCAACCCCACATACCCTTTGGCGAGCGTCAGCAGATCCTGCCAAAAATACAAAAGAATGGCCGTAACTGTCGCCATATGCAACATGACGTCATAGAGCAAATTGCTCTCACTAAATTCCCCAAACCAATGTTGGGCGATCACTAAATGTCCGGAAGAGGAGACCGGGAGAAATTCGGTGAGTCCTTGAATAACGGCTAAGACAATCGCTTCAACATATCCCATAGATTAGACGAGTTTCCATTTCATGGGCAGGAGGCACCACACGAGAATCATGAATCCTCGCCTTTCCATTGAGCCGCAAAATCCCGAACGCCCTCTTCCCATGAAGGCAACGTGATAAATGGGTCCTGCAACGAGGTCAAGACCGCATAAGCAGGGCGGGGAGCGGGTAACGGATAGTCAGCCGTCGAAATGGGGCTCACGGGAGTTTGGATTCCCCGTGCCTGGTAGAGGGTGTTCGTAAAATCATACCAACTCGTCCCTCCAGATCCCGCAAGGTGATAGGTTCCATAGGCGTCTGTTTCAAGCAGGCGTGCCACCGCCCGAGCAAGATGTGGAGCAAACGTTGGAGAGCCGAACTGATCATTGACGACCCTGACCTGTTGTTGGCGAGACAACCGCAAGATCGTCCGAGGAAAGTTTTTTCCGACAATATGATAGAGCCACGCGGTTCGCACAAGAAAATGTCGTGGATTCGCATTTTTCACTTCTTTTTCTCCGGCTAATTTGCTCTGTCCATAGACCGACAAGGGATGAGGCTGATCAAATTCATGGTAGGGTCGGGATTGTCGCCCATCAAACACGTAGTCGGTTGAGAAATGCATGAACGGAATACTCATTTCATGGGTTGCCAGTGCGAGATTTTTGGGACCCAAGGCATTCCCACGATACGCCGCCTCCTGATCGGTTTCAGCTTGATCAACTTGAGTGAAGGCCGCCGCATTCAGCACGACGTCCGGGCGAATTTTGTCCAAGGCTTTTCGAACCGCTTCAAGCTCACAAATATCCAAATCCTGGATATCCCACGCAATGGCCTCGTGGTCAGAAAACTGCGCCTGTAACGCCTGACCCAATTGCCCTTGCGCCCCAGTAATCAACACCTTGCGAAAAGTCATGGCCGATACTCTGGAAGTTGGTTCCGCAAGGCATGTAAGGACTGACCAGCTGCATCTTTTTTAGAAAGAATCGGAGTGTCCAGCGGCCATTGTATGCCAACTTGCGGATCATTCCAGATCAATGCAATCTCGTCCCCCGGTGTATAGACATCAGTACATTTGTACTCGACTTCCGCCACGTCTGAAAGGACACAAAACCCATGGGCAAATCCTGGAGGAATATAGATTTGTTTGAAATTCTCTGCTGACAACATCACACTTTCCCAATGCCCAAAGGTTAGCGATCCTCGACGGATATCCACAGCCACATCAAAAATTTCCCCCTTTACCACTCGCACTAATTTTCCTTGAGGCCGAGAGAGCTGCGCATGCAAGCCACGAAGCGTCCCGCGAACTGAGGAGGAATGATTATCTTGAACAAAGGATACGGGAATGCCCCCGTCTTGATATTTTGGGGCATGGTACGCTTCCAAAAACCACCCGCGTTGGTCACGAAAGACGTCAGGCTCAATAATGAGAACACCAGGTAGCCTTGTCGGTAAACATTTCATACAGGCTTATTGGGGTTGACTCTTCACCAAATTCAATAAGTATTGTCCGTAACCATTGTCTTTCATCCGAGTCGCCAACCGCACCACGTCATCGGCTTGAATATAGCCCCTGGTGTAAGCGATTTCTTCTGGACATGCCACCATCAATCCCTGTCGCTCCTGTAACACCTGGATATACTGTGCCGCTTGCATCAGGGATTCATGCGTTCCTGTATCTAGCCAGGCAATCCCTCGACTCAACACCTGTACATGGAGCGATGCCATGTTCAAATAGGTTCGATTGACATCCGTAATTTCTAACTCCCCTCTCGTCGAGGGCTTGAGCGACGCAGCGATGTCCACAACCTGATTGTCATAAAAATACAAACCCGTGACGGCAAACGGCGATTGGGGCTGCATGGGTTTCTCTTCCAAACTCGTGGCCTGCTTCTGCGCATTAAACGTCACGACGCCGTATCGCTCCGGATCGCGAACTTGATAGGCAAACACATGGGCGCCATGAACCTGTTGTGCCGCACCCTGCAAGAATCCCGATAATCCATGCCCATAAAAAATATTATCCCCAAGTATCAGTGCCACCCGATCTTGTCCAATAAATTCACGACCAATGACGAACGCCTGCGCGATTCCATCGGGCCGCGGCTGAACCGCATAGTGAATGTTCAAGCCCAGATGACTGCCATCGCCAAGCAACCGCACAAACCCCTCTTGTTCATGAGGAGTCGTAATGACCAATATTTCTCGAATACCGGCGAGCATGAGAGTCGATAACGGATAGTAAATCATGGGTTTATCAAAAACCGGCATCAGCTGCTTGCTCACCGCGTGGGTGAGGGGATACAGCCGGGTTCCAGACCCACCCGCTAAAATAATGCCTTTTAACCCTGCCATGGCCTGCTTCCTAATTTCTTCATGTCCTCAACGGATTCAATCGATTCACTGATGTCAGTTCGTGTTTCTCGACGTCTCACAAACCAAGTCGCTCGCCCTGATAGGACTGTTTTGTCACAACCTCGCACCATGGTCGATTGTCCACATACCACTGGATCGTTCGTCGTAAACCCTCTTCAAACGTATGATTCGGCTGCCATCCTAACGCCGTCTGAATTTTTGTTGGATCAATGGCATAGCGA
>JAOUQB010000110.1 GCA_029879555.1 Nitrospirota bacterium
TCCCATGTGACGACCGTGGTTTGCCCATTGGGTGCTGCCACCCAGACGTTTCCGCATGAAGCGCAACGGGTATCAACATCTCCCCAGAATGGGGCGATCATTGGTCGAGCGGAAATAGGAAATGGGCTAGGGGTAAATTGGCTTACAGGAGCATTAAAGGTAATGTTTCCATTGTTGTTAATAAAAAAATTGTTGTACGTGTTTCCATAAAAATTGATGCCAAATGGCAGGTTTAGCTCGTTAGAGGACCCATCATCATTTTTAGTCATGGCTAGATCGCCATAGCCTGCTGTCCCCCCCAACCCGGTGATAAGCGATACGGCATGAGCCGAACTGTATCCAAATAGGGGAACGAACAGTAGCCCCGTAAGAAGCAGGGCAAAAGATTTAAATTTAAGAAACTTTCTCATCATAAGCACCTCCCTGATAATTAAAATAATTGTTTTTTCTAACTCAGGGCTTGAATCATTCCAAACCTAAAAGTGAAGAGGGGAATTTTCAAACCGCACCCTGAAATTTGATATATTTAATCACTAGTGTCCGGTAAAATGAAGTGGTGATCTGCTAAAAGGCATGACTGGAGCGGGAATTCGAGCGATGAAGGGTGTTGTCGACTTGAAATCCTCGCCTGAATCGTCCCCCTTTAAAATCAATGAGTTAGAGAGAAAAAATGACTCATTTTTGGTTTAACCGGACAGCAGTGATTCTTCATGAATAGAATTGCGCGGTTTTACGATCCTTTGACAGTTTTCAAGAGGTTTTCATGGCCATAAAGGAAGCGGCAGCTGCGGGCGTCCTGATAGTGATCTTTTGCTTTAGCTCAGTGTCTATTGGCATGGAGACTGGTACGGATTTCTTGGTCTTGAAAGATTTTTCCACTGATCATGATGTTGGAGTGGAGATGACGCACGAAGGGTGTCGTGTGTCCTTGGAGCGGAGTCACGTAGAGCCGGAGTTGCTGATTCTTAGATTGAGCGCTGCGGAGTTTGGAGTGGGAATCAGATTTCCTTCTGTGTGTCAGTTTTTATCACTGGAAGATCGCGTGGCCCTTCTACGGCGAATGATTGAGATGTTGATTCCCGACGCTGATGATCGGAGCACCATTCACAGTTTGGGAGTGGGCAGTCTCGCACATACCTTTCCTGAAGTGGCTCGACGATTGGCCAAAACGGTGGGCAAGCATCCCGATTGGCCTGGGGTCCGCAAAAGGGAACGGATAAGTCCTGGAGCGGCGAATGGGTTTGTTTCGATAATTGCATCGGAGGAAAAGCTCTTCCCGGAATTGGATGCGGCTTTGGCTCCAGTGGGGTATTACCCTCATTTTGGGCAGATGGAAAAAATGTTGATTCGTCCAGCCAAAAATCTGGCCTATCAAGAGTGGTTGATCGAGCAGGGAGTTGACCCTGATATCGATGTTCCTTTCGACGCGGTGACATGGTTTTATCTAGAACCTCTATCCACCATTCAGAATGATGGTGCGAGGTCTGGACAGAATTGACGTATGAGAAGGTGCTGGAATGTTTGTGTTGAATTCAGGAATTCCACCAATTTTTGAATTGGCGAAACAAGGATTGATCAGCCGGGGGACAGGGTTCAAAGCTCAAGAGCCCTGCGGCGATCTCAAATGAAAGGACACCAATAGGGGGTTGGGCCGCAGCCTGTAAATACGCCCGGACCTGGTCCCCGACTCTAAGGATCATAGGGTTATGAATCATTCCTCCGGTGGCCCCATCGCCATATTCCCATATTTGATAGTGAATAACGATATGCTCTTGGAGACTTGGACCGGAAGTGGATCGTTCTACACTGAGCACTCGTGCCTCCACCATGATCCCTGTTGCCACTCGGACTTCAGTTGTTCTTGATTTCAGGCTGGGGGGTAGGAGATCCACGCTTAGAATTTCAATGTCCACAACCACCGGTGCGGACTGTTGTAACTTTTTGGCCTGGTTCGTTTCCCATTGTAATGCTTCAGCCTCATATTCAGGAGCCATGGCGCACATAACCGATCCTCCATCAAAATTACCCAACCACGCTACGCTAGTCAGAAGAAAGACCTGAAGGAAGTAGACCATAATGATTGGGTTCTTCTTACTTCTTTTTTCGCCTTAGGGGAAGCCCGACTCATCGTTTTTCCTCAGTTCAGCCTATGCTGATCTTATCCAGAATACTATACTTGAAAATTGGAGGATACCGGTAGCAGGTATGGCTGTTCGAATCATTGAGGATCGACCGGGGCAACGAATGGTGTTGGAAGGCACCAAAGAACTGACCCTCCTTGCCACCCTTGTGATCACCTTGGGAATTTTCTTTTTCCTTCCCGTGGTCGGTACTCTTTTTGTCATGGTTCTTGGTTGGGACCAGATGACGGGGTCTTTTCCCGGCTGGATGTCACAGATTTGGGCTCTGGAAGAACAGTTTGGCCTGTTGGGTTGGGCTTTGGTTTGGGTATTGAGCGTCATCGTGAACCTGGCGTGTTTCATTGGGCTTGGTTGGGTGATTCACCGGTATTGGAATCCTGGGTATGGCCTTCGTTATCTGCTCATCGATCACAAGAACGGAAATATTCAATGGTCTCGATTTAGCCCATTTAGGTTGGGTCGAGTCCACAGCATTCCTCTTGAGCAGCTGAAAAGGATGACCTTACAGGCCGGTGGGGTTTCCATGTTTGCACTGTCGAATCTTTTTCAACGGATTTGGGAGCAAGGGCGGAATTTTTCATTTAACGAGTCACAGGTTGCTCAACTAGGTGGACGAGAATTTTCTCTTTGTCTTTTTTTCCAGTCTAAAAACGATCGGCTCAAACGAGAACGGTTTCCCCTTTACGTTAAGGATGTATCAACGGCTAAAGACGGCGCCGATCTGGCATTTCGGATGGCCAAAACTGTAGGGCTGGGTTATGGCAAAGTGTTTACCATTCCGTTTGTGGGTTTTGAAGCGCGATTCGCCCGCGAAGCAGAACCGGGCCTGGATCGGCTCTTTGAGGAATCGCCGACTACCGCCTTTACTTCTCCCGATCTCTATACGGGACCCGATTTAGGGAAAGCCCAACTGCCACCGTTTGATCCCAAGAATTTTCAAGGGGATCATAAAATACAAAAATGGGCTCCTGGCCAGATGGTGGTCTTTCAGCGGAATTTCTCGTATTGGAGCCTCCTTCTCCTTCCGCTCATCGCATTGATATTCACCGGCCCAGCGTTATATTTGAGCCCGGAATATTGGCTGGATGAAGAAAGTCCCATGGCATGGGTATTTCTTGGGATTGTGGGACTCATAATTGGGGGGTTAGCCCTTTTGGTGTTTTTCTTACTCCGCCCTCGACGTGTGGTCCTGGATTGGGTGGCCCGTGAATTACGGATTAATACATGGTTCCGATTCTTGACCATTCCTTTCCATGAAATGGCAGGCTTGAAGTTTGAAGGACGATCTACGACCTCCGTTGGGGGCGGGGAGTCCGGAGGAGGCAGCAGCTCTGTGTCATTTGCGGGGCGCCTCCAAGTGGTACTCCGGGAAACGAGCCAACGGCCTTCTCGGGTGCAAGAGTTAATTTCCACCAAATTCGGGGATGATCCGGATGATCCGTTTCGCCAGGGAACGCCGCTTTTGAAAGAGTTGGCATCCGCGTTAAGACTTCCCGGAAAAGTGGTGCCGTATACTTCTCAAGGAAATCGAGGTGAGCATGGGCCAAGCGGCAGATGAGTGATAGGAAGGAATTTTTTCGAAAAAAAATAGTTTGATACGTGCCAATTTTCCCAGGGCATTCAGTGACCCAAAGGCAAAGTTTAGGGGATGTGCGAAACTTGCTTGAGAATGTGTGAATCCGGTGAACGGAGGTTATATGTCTTCTGATTCAGGGTCTCCTGAAAACGGCGCAAGAAACATGGCTGACGCAGAAGCCGCGCTCATCCGAGGAGAAGTCCATGAGGCTTTGGATATCTGGAATACTTTAGCGAAACAGGATCATGCGGAGGCTCAAGTTCGTTTAGGGGTAATTTGTGCGGATGGGCAGTATGTTCCACAAGATTATCAGCAAGCTGCTCATTGGTTTCGAAGAGCCGCCGATCAAGGGAATGCGAATGGTCAGGTGTATTTAGGGCATTGTTTCTATGAAGGGCAGGGCGTGGAGCGGGATGATGTTCGAGCCATGGTCATGTTCAATTTGGCTGCTGAGCAGGGCCATGAGCAAGCCATACAATTTCGGGATCAGGGCATGAAGGTTTTTTCGAAACAGGACTTGGATCACGTAGAAGGTCTTCTCGAAAAGGAACGGATCAAAATACATTCCTTGTCGTCGAAGGTGCCGGTGCGAAGGCCTGAGGGCATTTCAGGCGTCATGTATCGGGTGGGGTTCCCAGAAATACAGGACCGGCAACATGGGCGTCCCTATTTTTTGGTTGATTCAGAGCATGATGCCCGGGTCCTCGTTCAAGATTTTTCCGGGATGGATCGTTTAGATTATCAAGGGGAAACGAACGACGGATTTGCAAATGGACAAGGGCAAGCCATTTTGTCGAGAGGAAACCATGATGACTATCCTCAAAAGTGGAAAGGATTTTTTCGAGGTGGAGTGTATTTGGGTAAAAAATCTTTCACGTTTCCCATCCATGTCTTACCGGAAGGAGATTTTTTAATCGATATTTCCCCGGAAACGGTTGACCCAGGGACCATCTGGTTATATGAGGGATTATCCGCACTGGGTCCGTTGGAATTAGGCACCAAATCCCTCCCGCAACTTTATTGTATGGTCCCAGAGGAGTTTTCGGTATTGGATGAAGAGGCAGTGAAGAGTCAGATGTTCCAAGCCGCAAGGTCCCTCAAGAATGTTTGTCCAGCTCTCAAGGGATGTGAGGTGGATCTTCTGCCTGTGAACTACCGTCTGATCAAAGGCAGACATTCCTATCGATCAGGATTTGAGGCGGTCTTGGCCAGCGCCACCATCGCATTCATGGAAAATGGGAAATTAGATCTGAGGAGCTATGATAATCCTCAGGCTAAAGAAGCCAAAGAACAGGCTCGACAAAATCAGCGGCAACAAGCGCGCGACCGAGGCGAACGGTTGGGAGCTTCACGCGGGTGGTTCGATGTGCGAGGAGTACGGTTATGGATGACCGTGGAGGAAGTGCAGTCTGCACTAGGAGAAGACATTGCGAATTGGTCTCCAGCCTTGGATACCAAAAGGATGGATCCTTTTGCGGTCCACACGGCTACCGTTCGCCTCACTGATGGAGCAACCTTTGAACTATCGTTTACCTCGACTGTCACGGAATCCATTGTCTTCTCCCTTGCGTATCGTCAGGAGCTTCGTAACGGGCCCAAAATGGAGGAACTCATTGACTCGCTTGAAAAAAAGTATGGGGAACCGGATGAAGTTGAGAAAAGGAAAACGGTCTACCGAGGGAAATATTATTTACGATCCAAAGTCACACCAAACAAAGCCTATGGACCATTAGGTGCGTTAGGAGGTGTGACGGTTCGGGCCTATTCACAAACAGGGATGTCGGAGACCCTGACGATTGGTTTCAATGACCTCAGCTTGGAAAATCACGATGCCTCACGAGCCCTCCAGGCCAAACAGGAAGCTCAACGGCGGCAATGGATACAAAACCGATCGGATAAAATCAAATTTTGAATCGACAGATCTTTTTAATCGGGGGAATCTACCCGTTTCCCATTACGACGCAGCAATCGTTCGGCTCTCTTCACCCTTTCGTCCCAGCTGAAGATGGCAGAATTTCCCACCAAAAAAATAGTCGTAGTCGGACATTTGTGTGTGGCAGGAGTTAGGTTAAAGAAGGACTCATTGATTTGGCTTACAAGCGGATATTGCTTTAGGACGAGTTCGGGTTCAGGTCCCATAACTCCTTAGCGGTCGCGTTGACTTCTTCGAAGGGAATTTGCCGACCGTTATAGGCAGCATCTTCGGGATAGGGGTAATTTGACCAGTTTCCATCGCGGCCCAATCGTTCGGCTCGAAAGGCATTGGTTGACCAGACCCGGAGGATAAAAGAACTGTCCACGACATAGTACACATATTCCGCCATTCACATGATCCCTCAACTCTGGGCTATTCTGGTGAAGGTCCTAACTCCAGACTCCTAGTCCAATCCGATCACTTCATTCGCGTACAATCTTTAGCGCATCTCATGTGATCCTTCCTCCGCCCCAATTAACGTTTTTAAGGCCCGATGATATTTTCTCAAACGCTCCAAATCTTTGTCGGCGATGGCGGGCAATCGGGATAGATTCATATTATCTTGAATATCCGCGATTTTGACTTGGCGGGCAAGGGAGTTGGGCATGACCCGAGAAATAAACTGATCATACGATTCTCCGGGGATTTTAGTGAGGCACGTTAAGGCTTCTAGGATGTGAGTAGAAAAACCTTCTTGTCGTAAATCATCCAGGGTGACGGAAGAATCTTCCAGGGTGTCATGGAGAACCGCGACAATTTGTTCTTCTACACTCGCTACCTGAAACATGACCCTCAGGGGATGGAGAATGTAGGGGGACCCGGCTTTGTCCACCTGGTCTTTGTGGGCGTTGGAGGCAATACTGATAGCTCGATCAAGTGTGGACATAGTGTGAAATTCTGAAAAGGGAAAACCAAAGGATCAGGAAATTGTACGGGGGATTGTCCAAGAAGTCGAGATTTTTCAAAGGAAAGTTCGTAGATGATGGGTGCCTGTACCTTTCATGAATCTGTTCTGAAAATTACCGGGGGCCGCCGAATCCCCAAAATATGGTGCTTGATCGCCAATTTACGATGTACGCCATCTCAAAAGTCCTGGGTAGGGTCTAGTGACTATGGTTTGAGGCAAGTCCTGCGATAGATTTTCAATGGAACTCCGGTGGAAGAAAAAAATTAATAAAATCCATGGTTTGTCATGATGGATAAAATTGTTTTTATTGATCGGACATGCTAAAGGTTGGCCTTATTCTTCAAGGAGTTTCAATGAAAGTCTTCCAGTTTGGGAAATTTTCAGGCTGCTCGCAAAAAAGATTATTTTTTGTTTCTAGGTTTTGAACCTTTTGGGGGAGCCTTTCGACACACAAATAAGAAAGCCTTGAGAAGAAAGGTCTCAGTGGGTATCGCTTAAAGAAATCCGTCTGACTAGATAGCATTTGAATGGTTAATTCAGGTGAGGCGCAACAATGAAATCCTGATGTTGTGAAAGAGGCTCGCCCTAAAAGTAGCCTTGGCGGGGAAAAGAATTGAGAAAGGCATACTTCATCAAAGGAGGTTAAGGCCATGAACGTTCGACGAAGTCTATTCATAATTGTTTTGGTCCTGATTGTTTCGAGCTTCTGCGGGGTGTTTCCTTTACTCGCGCACTCTACTCCGCAGGTAGAAATAACACAGACACTTCAT
>JAOUQB010000111.1 GCA_029879555.1 Nitrospirota bacterium
AGGGTTTACTTTCTTTAGGAAAAGGCCACCTACACCCTTTTCAAAGGGAGAATTTCAATGATTCAGAGCGAACAATTGTCTTCGGATACCATCATGTTTTATGTGAAAGGGCCTTTTCATACAAGGATCGCAAAAGAATTGAGCCTTTCCGTATTTCGATCACACCGGCTGGGATTTAAAATTTTTCTCTTTAATCTCAGCTATGTCTCTCTATTTGATGACCAAGGGTCACGCCAGCTCACTCTTATCGGCCAAGGTTTGCAGGAACACGGTTGCACATGGAAAGTCATCCAACCTCCCTTCTCCACCGGGAATCAACTCATCCTCCGCACTTCGCTTCAACAATTTCCCCCGGCTATGTGGAATTGACGGTGCCATTAGCCGAAAACTCACCAAGTTTCCATTCTTGGAGCCTGACTCAATTGAGGCCATCCCTTTTCTAATCAAATAATTACTATCTGACTAATACGAGTCAGGAGTGGGAAGATCCACTTCGGATTGCTTGGCTTCCGGGACAATCTTTTCCAGGCGGCGATGATAGTCCCGCATGCGTTGTTGTTGCTCATGGGTAAATTTGATGGTTTCCTGGTTATGAAGGTCAACCAGCTGTTCTATGCATTGCAGCAGGGGCGGCACAGCGTCAAACACTTTTCCCGCCTCAAACGCTTCTAGCGATTTTACAAACAGAGGCGGGATCGGTTTATACGTGGCCCCAGCACGGTCACGAAAACGATACACGATTTCTTCATATACTTCGACCGCTTCTTCCGCAGGTTTAATTCCTCCAGGCAGAGTCATTCTGGAGGCCGCAGGTACCTTGGCGGCAAAGGCGGCCAAACTCGAAATCAACTCACCTAGAGTATCAACCACCTGTCCAGGCTGAAGTGGTTCGTTTTTGCTCATCGTTCTGAATCTAGTCCAAACCTAGGGTCGCCTGTCAAGACGATATGACGATTTTGGTGGTTAACCATCGGCGTACGGTTTCCATGTCTTCTGGGAGCGGGGCGGAAAACGTCATTGACTGTTCCGTAAGAGGATGGACAAACCCCAAGACTTTGGCATGTAACATAACCCGAGGAATTTCAATGCCTCCAATTTCCATGACTTTCTTCCCGCCATACGTTTGATCACCTAAAATGGGGCAATCAATGGCCTTGAGATGCACGCGCAGTTGATGCGTCCGGCCAGTTCCTGGGGTTAACGCGACATGAGCAGACAATTTTCCAAATCGCTCGATAATCTTAAAAGAAGTTAAAGACTCTTTCGGTCTCGTGGTACGAGCGGAAAATGTTTTGCGGTCTTTGGAATCTCGACCAATGGCTAATTCAATTCGGCCTTCACCAGTTTTCGGCGATCCCCAAACAATCGCTTCATATAAACGACTGATCGTATGGGTTTTAAATTGGGCAGACAGATGTTGATGAGCATGATCCGTCTTGGCCACAACTAAGACCCCCGTGGTTTCCTTATCCAATCGATGAACCAGCCCTGGCCGCTCTCTCCCACCGATGGAAGAGAGATGGCCTTCCCCACGTTGCATGTGATGCAGCAAGGCATTGACCATGGTCCCCGTCCAATGTCCTGGGGCTGGATGGACCACGAGACCAGCAGGCTTATTAACGACGAGAAGCGCTTCATCCTCATGGAGGATGTGAAGCGGAATGGGTTCAGGTTGAATATCAAGCGGTTCTGGACGCGGGACAACCAACATGATTCGTTCACCAGGTCTCACCTTGTGACTGGGCTTCACCACCTGGCCATCAACGGTGATGTGCCCCTCTTCAATTAATCGTTGTAGCGCTGTTCGAGAATAGTAGGGATCACGATTGGCGAGAAAATGATCCAACCGTTTGGGGGATTCCCCAGCGGTAACAAGAAATTCCGTCCGCGTTTCGACGTGCGGCATGGAGAATAGAGAAGGAGTTGACTGATTGAAGGGCTAGGAAAGTCTGGCCCCGCCTTGTTGGCGGTGACGGTCGGCAATTTTTTTCCGGAGTCTCGCTTTTTCTAAACTCACACGAGCTTCTTCAACTTCTGAAGGCAAGCCACCCCGTTCCAAACGTTCCTGAGCTTTTTGGACGGCTTCTTCCGCACGGTCAACATTGATATCTTCCGCTTTTTCCGCAATCTCCGCGAGGATCGTCACCTTGGTAGGGGTCACTTCCGCAAAACCCCATAGTACAGACATAAATTCCGCATGTTCGCCGACTCGATATTCCAATTCGCCAATACGCAGAGTCGTCAGAAAATGACAATGTCCCGGCAGGACACCGAAATCACCTTCACTACCTGGGGCGGAGACATAATCGACTTCTTGACTCAGAAGTCGATGGTCTGGGGTGACCACCTCTAGCAGAATCTTTCCTTCTGACACGGCTGAAGCAGAATTAGCCATTAAACCTTATATCCCAATTTTTTAGCTTTCTCGATGGCTTCTTCAATCGGGCCCACCATGTAAAACGCCTGCTCCGGCAAGTGGTCGTATTTCCCGTCCACAATTTCTTTAAAACTACGAACCGTATCGACCAATTTCACATATTTTCCTGGAGATCCCGTAAAGGCCTCTGCCACATGGAAGGGTTGTGACAAGAAGCGTTGTAATTTACGAGCACGAGCAACGGTTTGCTTATCATCTTCGGATAATTCATCCATACCCAAAATGGCAATGATGTCTTGCAAATCTTTGTATTTTTGCAAGGTCCCTTGCACGCGTTGCACCACACCGTAATGTTCTTCCCCCAAAATAGTGGGATCCAAAATCCGCGAGGTGGAATCCAAAGGATCTACAGCAGGATAAATACCTAACTCAGCCAATTGCCGAGACAACACGGTCGTCGCATCCAAATGAGCAAAAGCCGTGGCCGGTGCCGGATCGGTCAAATCGTCAGCTGGCACATACACCGCTTGGACGGAAGTAATCGATCCACTTTTGGTGGACGTAATGCGTTCCTGTAAGGTCCCCATTTCTGTACCAAGAGTTGGTTGATAGCCGACCGCCGACGGCATACGTCCCAACAACGCAGATACTTCTGAACCGGCTTGGGTAAATCGGAAAATATTATCGACGAAGAGCAACACATCTTGATGCTCTTGGTCACGGAAATATTCGGCAATCGTCAATCCCGTTAATCCCACCCGAAGTCGGGCGCCCGGGGGTTCATTCATTTGACCATACACAAGAGCCGCTTTGGATTTGGAGAAATCATTAGGGTCAATAACCTTGGAGTCTTGCATTTCGTGCCAAAGATCATTCCCTTCACGAGTCCGCTCCCCAACGCCGGCAAACACCGAATATCCACCATGGTGAAGCGCAATATTATTGATCAGCTCCATAATGATGACGGTTTTTCCCACACCGGCACCACCAAACAAACCGACCTTCCCACCTTTGGCGTAGGGCTCTAAGAGATCGATAACTTTGATACCCGTTTCCAAAACTTCCGTTTTCGTTTCCTGATCCTCTAAAGCTGGAGCCGGACGGTGAATAGACCAACGTTTTTGGGTCTGAACAGGGCCAAACCCATCGACTGGTTCACCTAGGACATTCATAATACGACCCAAGGTTTCTTTCCCAACCGGCACCGAAATGGCTGCTCCAGTGTCTGCGACCTCCAAGCCTCGAACCAATCCATCCGTAGAGGACATCGCGACCGCCCTCACGCGATTTTCTCCAAGATGCTGAGCAACCTCCATGGTCACTGTGTCGCTCTTTTCTTGAGTAATCGTCAACGCATTAAAAATATGAGGGAGTTTCCCCGGAGGGAATTCAACATCGACCACCGGTCCAATGACTTGTACGATTTTTCCATTTCCAGTATCGGTACCCACCATATGCTCCTTGGTTGGAAGAGGTTGGGGAACAGTCATTAAACGGTTCCTGAGCAACCCGTGATTTATTTGATGGCCTCAGCCCCTCCGACAATATCCATGAGTTCTTTCGTAATGGCTGCTTGACGCGTCTTGTTATAAAACAGCGTGACTTTCTTGATCAATTCTCCGGCATTCCGTGTGGCACCGTCCATGGCGGTCATCCGTGCCGCTTGTTCCGCAGCAGCCGACTCCAACAGAACTCGGTACGTTTGAATTTCAAAATGCTTGGGCAGTAAGGTCTCCAATAATTCGCCTTCATCGGGCTCATAAAGATAGCCGCCTCCCATCGAAACCTTGTCCCCACCTTCTGAATCTTGGAGGGATTCAATCGGGAGCAATTTCTCCACGATTACTTCTTGCTGCATGGCCGATTTGAATTCATTGTAGACGACATAAAGATGATCAAACGTGCCAGCATGATATTGCGATACGACATTTTGCCCAATATCCAAGGCATGCTCAAAACTCAGACGATCAAACACGCCAGGCCACTCTTGCCGAATAGGCCAATCACGCCGTTTAAAAAAATCAATAGACTTTCGCCCTACGGGGCTCACCGACACCTGCTTGCCTTGCCGTCGTTGTTCTTCCAAAAATTCGACCGCTCGACGCAGAATATTGGTATTAAACGCTCCGCATAGCCCACGGTCACTCGTCACCACCACCAACTCCAACGAATTGCCCTCACGCCGACTCAAGAGGGGATGTGAGGCACGATTCACGCGCTGGCTTAAATTGCTCATGACATCACGCAATTGATGCGCATAGGGTCTCGCCGACAAAATACGGTCCTGCGCGCGTTTGAGTTTCGCAGCCGAGACCATTTTCATGGCTTTGGTAATTTTCTGAGTATTTTTGACGGAAGCAATTTTCCGTCTGAGACTTTGTAAGCTTGGCATGAGTAAACAGATTTCTCGATCGTATTATTCGTAGCCCTTAGATTTCTTAAATTCCGTTATGATTTGCTTAAGCTGCGCACCAAATTCGTCATCAATTTTCTTTTTGCTTTTGACCTCGTCCCGAATTGCGGCATGCTTCTCTTTAATGTACGCCATCAAATCTTTTTCGAATTCCCGGATTTTATTCACCGGAACATTATCGATAAAGCCATTGACGCCGGCGTAAATGGATATCACCTGATCGGCAACAGGCATCGGCTTGTATTGCTCTTGTTTGAGCAATTCAACCATGCGAATGCCTCGTGCCAATTGAGCTTGCGTGGCTTTATCCAATTCACTACCAAATTGGGAAAATGCCGCCATTTCACGATATTGCGCCAAATCCAACCGAAGGGTCCCCGCAACTTGTTTCATGGTTTTAATCTGAGCCGAACCACCAACGCGTGAGACCGATAACCCCACGTTAATTGCCGGTCGGATGCCAGAATAAAATAAATCGGCGGCTAAAAAGATCTGCCCATCGGTAATAGAGATGACATTGGTTGGAATATACGCCGAGACGTCACCCGCTTGCGTTTCAATAATCGGCAAAGCCGTCAAGCTACCAGCACCCTTTTCATCGCTCATCTTCGCCGCCCGCTCCAAGAGCCGAGAATGTAAAAAGAACACATCACCCGGATAGGCTTCACGACCAGGGGGCCGTCGAAGGAGGAGAGAAAGCTGGCGGTATGCCGTGGCATGTTTGGACAAATCGTCATATACGATCAGTGCATGCTTGCCACTATCCCGGAAATATTCAGCCATGGTCACACCGGCATACGGCGCAAAAAATTGTAGCGAAGCCGAATCACTAGCTGTGGCTGACACGACGGTCGTGTATTCCATGGCCCCATGATCTTCTAAGGTTTTGACCACACGGGCGACGGTCGACCGTTTTTGTCCAATGGCCACATAAAAACAATAGACGTCCAACCCTTTTTGGTTGATAATCGTATCGACCGCAATCGCAGTTTTCCCCGTTTGGCGATCACCAATGATCAATTCCCGTTGTCCGCGACCAACAGGAATCATGGCATCAATGGCCTTCAATCCAGTTTGCAAAGGCTCGCCTACCGATTGTCGATCAACGACACCCGGAGCTCTGATTTCAATCAGCCGAGTCTCTGTCGAATTAATCGGGCCTTTCCCATCAAGGGGCATCCCAATAGCATCGACCACTCGACCAACGAGTGCATCGCCCACAGGCACTTCAGCAATACGACCAGTCCGTTTAACCGGATCACCTTCCCGAATGCCAACGTCTTCTCCAAGTAACACGACACCAACGCTATCTTCTTCAAGGTTCAACGCGACGCCATAGACGCCACCGGGAAATTCTAACAACTCCCCGGCCATGGCCCCTTCCAGACCATAGACCTTGGCAATATTGTCACCCACTTGGATGACATAGCCCATTTCCTTGACGTCGACCCGTTGGTCAAACCCTTTAATTTTTTCCTTGATGATAGAGCTAATTTCTTCGGCTTTGATCTGCATGGATTACCCCTTCGTCAACTGATCCTGCATGCTGGTCAATCGACCCAACACGGTATTATCAAAGACTTGACTGCCAATGTATATTTTTAACCCGGCAATAAGTTGCGGCTCGACTTCAAACACCACATCAACAGATCGCCCAAGCGTCTCGCTAAGTTCACGTTTCACTTGTTCCTGCTCAGGTCCTTCTAAGGGCTTGGCGGAACTCACTCGAAGTTGCTGAATGCCCTTCCGCTGATCCGCCAGATCCGAAAAAGCCTGCGAAATTTCCGGCAGCAAGACGGCCCTGTTGGTTTTTAGCAATTGATTCAGAAAATCGTGCATGACCGGAGGGGCCTGCAGGCGCTGACAGAGCTCCTCCAGAACTACTTGTTTTTCTTCATATTTAAAGACCGGGAGAGCTAGGACATGTTTCAAGGCAGGGGTATCTTCTAAGCCTTGGGCCAAAGACCCTAAGGCATTTCGTGCGGGTTCGATGCCCGATTCCTCGAGCAGTTGGAAAAGCGCCGATGCATACCGACGCCCGATCGTACTTTGGTTCACGGTTTACAGAGAATCCAGGCAGCCACGTGTTGAATGGAAAATGGCGTGTATCAAGCGAGTAAAAGTAACATGGGCATGATACCCTGTCAACCAAAAAGAGCTAATGTAAAAGGATTTCCCTTGATACACTCAGGTCAGGAAGAGAGGGATTGAAGAGAAGTGATTTGGTTTGCAGGGGAAGAAGTAGCAGAAGCTTGCGGAGTTTGAATCACGCCGCCGCCCAGAACACGATCGCCCTGATAAAAAACGGCAGACTGCCCAGGACTTAAGGCCCGAACTGGAGACTCAAAGGTGATGGTGATAGAAGCTTCACTCTCCCATTGAAGGGTTGCGGAAACGGGGGGAGAGCCATATCGAAATTTCACGTCGATACGTTGTCCTTCATTCAAGTCCTCTCGTGAAAAAATGTTGAGATCGGCCACCTGACAGGTTTTCACATCCAAATCTTCTGGAGGACCAAGGACGACCAAATTGAGATCGGGAACGACTCGCTGCACATACACTCGGTTGCCAGTGGCAA
>JAOUQB010000112.1 GCA_029879555.1 Nitrospirota bacterium
GATGGACATCATTTTTGCCATTTGAATGGGGGTTACTGATAAAAAGCCTTGTCCGATGGCAATCGAAATGGTTTCACCAGGATACCAGGGCTCTCCTCGATTCTTTCGCTTCCACTCGGTGGAGGGGACTAATCCTGATCGTTCGGATGACAAGGCAATTCCCGTTTTTTCTCCTAACCCGAATTGGCGAGAATAGGTTGCAATGGGGTCAATTCCTAATTGGTTCCCGACTTTATAAAAATAGACATCGCAGGATTCGGCTAGTGCTTTGTTGAGATCGACGGAACCATGGCCCCCACGTTTCCAATCACGAAATACACGTTTCCCAAATGGAAAGGTTCCGTGACAGGGGATTGAATCGGTGGCTCGCATGGTTTCTGTACCCAAGAGGGCAGCGGCCATCACAATTTTGAACGTTGATCCTGGAGGGTACTGGCCTTGAATGGCTCGATTGGTCAGTGGATGTCGGGCATCTTGGAGCAAATGGCGCCAAGCTTGTGGACTAATGCCGCCTGACAAATCATTGGGGTTGAAGCCGGGTTGACTGGCTAAGGCCAGGACATCGCCATTCCAAGGATCTAACGCGACGATAGCGCCGGATTCGTCTCCGAGCAGATCTTCGGCCAATCGCTGCAGACGAATATCCAGCGTGAGATAGAGGTCGTCGCCCGCCAACGGTGGCTGAATGGATAATGATCGCTTGGGGTATCCGAAGGCATCCACTTCAATGACCTTACGACCGGTTTCACCCAATAGGTTGGCATCAAGTGTTTGCTCGACTCCATATTGACCAACGATGCGACCGGCTTGCACATCATCAAATTCGGCCTCTTTCAATTGGGATTCCGAAATTTCACCCACATACCCAATGACATGCGAGGCATAGGATCCGAGTGGGTAGTTCCGTTGATACTCTGGTTGGATCACCACGCCAGGCAATTCAATGCGGTGAGATTCGATCAGGGCGGCTTCTCTGAGCGTCAGTCCGCTTTTTATTTTGACCCGACCTCTCCGTTTGGTCCCCAGTTTGTCAGAAATGTCTTGAACATTCACTTCAAGGTATTCGGGAAGTTTCGCCAGGACGGCTTCCCGATCTTGGATGTCTTCGAGCGAGAGATACAATTGAAAGCTTGGAACGTTGTTGGCCAACAATTCCCCGTTTCGATCAAACAACAGGCCTCGTGCGGGTTCAAGCACGATCGATCTCGTCCGATTATCCCGGGCCAATTCTTGATAATACATCCCATCACGAATTTGTAATTGCCAGAGCCGTAACGCTAATAAGACGACAATCAGGAGTAATCCGACTTTGACAAAGATTAATCGACTTTGAATGTCGGCTAATTCGTTGGCTTGGCGTGAGGTGTCAAACATAAGGATAGAACAATTTGGTCTATGCGAAAGGAATGTGTGCGGGAGTGATCAGCGTCCTTGGGAAAAGTGTACCACACTTACTGACTGCCGAAATTTGTGTGAGATCCAAAAAATTCCTGCTGCGAGTACGCTCTGATACAGGGCTTGTGGGGCGAGGATCCTAGAAAAAGCGTGAAAGGTTTCTACCCCATCCAGCGCTGGATAGGCCATGATGAGAGAGGCGAGCCCGCAGACGAGGGAAAGTACCAATGTGACCAGGATGACGGCGGGAACCGTCACGGTTGAAATGGTATGAGTTGTCGCCCCGGCCAAAGATCCTGCCAGGCCCTTGAGAATCATATTGAGTCCGATCCCGCCTGGAGACAAAAGGTCCTGAAAGAGTCCTACGGTAAGCCCCATCAGCAATCCTTTGTATTCATTCTTCAGAAATCCGGCCAGGCAAGCCAACACGAGGCACAGGTCTGGATACAGGCCGTTGATGGAAACCCATGAACTGACGGTGGCTTGAGCCACCACGGTTCCTATGCACAAGACAAGATGGAATAGGATGATCATGGGGAACCTGCAGGAGCGGGAAGGGTGCCTCCTGACGTTGGCGATTCCGTGGAAATTGGAGGTAGGAATGATGTGATCACTAAGACCCCTTCAAGCTTGGAGAAATCGACAATGGGTGTGACCTCGCCTAATTGAAAAAGGTCGGTGGCGGCTTTGGTGATCTGTTGGATTTTGCCAATTCGTAGTCCGCGTGGGAAATCATCTGTCAGGCCTGAGGTGACCACTGCATCTCCCACTTGGACGGAAGAAAGTGGCGGAAGGTATTTCATTTGGATTGTGCCTTGGGGTGTGCCCTGGATAATACCTTCGTCACGGCTCGTCTGAATCATGCCGGTAATGGCTACGTTGGGATCTGAAAGAAGAAGGATAATCGAGGTTGTGGAGTTGACTCGCACCACCCGACCGACTACCCCGGCGTCGGTAATGACCCCCATTTCTTGGCGGATTCCATCGTGCGTGCCCTTGTCAATGACCATGGCTCGATACCAATTAGATACATTCCGTCCAATGATGCGAGCTGGCAGGGTGACCATGGGAGCGGCTTCTTGATAGAGCGAGAGTTTTTGGAATTCCAGTGCCAGAATGGCGTGTTCCCGAAGGCGGTTCTGCTCTCCTTGCAATTCTTGAATCTGACGTTGTAAATCCTGATTTTCCTCCCACACCTGTTGGAGAGCCACATAGTGGTCCCACGTCCCCGTCACCGAGTCCTGGATAGAGGCCATTACCCGTAGGGGACCTTCAAGGATCAAGGCCAGAGGACCACCGACCTGTCCCAACCATTCTTGCGAATTCCGTGGCAAGAACAAGACGAGAAGGAGAAAGAGGATACCCACGACCAGAAGAAGGCGACGGAGGCCTGTCGCAAGAGGCAGGGACGAAGGTTCAGTTCGAGGCATGAAGATGGGCAACAATTAAGGTTTCAAACTCGAATGGGTCGCAACTTTCCGAAGTAGACTTAACTCTTCCAGTGTTTTGCCAACGCCCATGACGACGGAGGTCAGGGGGTCGTCAACGGTGACAATCGGCAGGGCGGTTTCTTCACGTAGTCGATCATCTAGACCCTGAAGCATGGATCCCCCACCCGTCAGAACAATGCCACGATCAATGATGTCTCCTGCCAATTCAGGAGGGGTATGTTCCAAGGCCAGTCGGACTGCGGACACAATGGTGCCAATACAGTCTTGCAGGGTATCCCGAATCTCGGTGTCATCAATAAAGATCGTTCTCGGGATTCCTGAAACGAGATCCCGACCTTTCACGGCCATTTGCTTTTTCTCGGGGAGTGGATAGGCTGATCCGATTTCCATTTTGATCCGTTCGGCCATGTGTTCCCCGATGAGCAGGCTATATTCTCGTTTAAGATGGTTCATAATCGCCCCATCAATTTGATCTCCAGCAATTCGAACAGATTCACTGTACACAATGCCGCCTAATGAGATCACGGCAATATCGGTCGTGCCTCCGCCGATGTCTACGATCATGTTTCCAAAAGGCTCGATGATGGGAAGGCCGGCACCAATGGCGGCGGCGACCGGCTCTTCAATAAGATACACTTCTCGAGCTCCAGCCAGTTCAGCCGATTCTTTGACCGCCCGTTGTTCAACTTGGGTGATTCGGGAGGGAACCCCGATAATGATACGGGGTCGGACTAAGGTTCCACGCGGATGCACTTTTTGGATAAAGTACCGAAGCATCTGTTCGGCCATATCAAAATCGGCAATGACTCCCTCGCGCATTGGCCGGACGGAGGTCAGGTTCCCGGGTGTTCGGCCCACCATTTTCTTAGCCTCTTTCCCAACGGCAAGAATTTTTTTAGAATGGGTCTCAATGGTCACCACAGAAGGCTCATTTAGGACAATACCCTGTCCTTTAATGTAAATTAAGGTCGAGGACGTGCCTAAGTCGATGGCGATGTCATGGGAAAAGTAACGACTGAGAAAATTTAACATGATTGCGTGGCTACTCGGTGGCTCTTTCTGGGTTGGTTGGTGTGATGATCCGTGGTGAATGAGCGGGTGTTGAGTCAGCAGGAAACATGCTTCACTTGTAAATCAGTTGACCCAATATTGTGTTGCCGACGCTCGGGTGAACGGTTCACATCTGGCCAGAAAACCGTGGAATAGGTTCAGAGGGTGGATGAGACGAGTCGTCGATTGAATCCGCCACGTGGTTCATTTCATGGCTCAGGGCCCATGGAAAAAGGGCGGATGATGCGTACGAACCACTAAGAAAAAGTATATCAGAAGTTCCAAAAGACCACAAAGATTGATTTGAGGTTCCACAAATCTCACGAGGTGGGGAACAAGACGGTTTTGGTATTGAACAACAAAGTCGGGGCAGAACATGCGTATCTTATTTCTGAAGAGAGGAAGTCATTGATGGGAAGTCAAACATTATTTGAGAAAATTTGGAATCAGCATGTCGTGCGTGAGGAGCCTGATGGCACCACATTGCTGTATATCGATAGGCATCTTGTTCATGAAGTGACCTCCCCTCAGGCGTTTGAAGGTTTGCGGTTGGCTGGGCGTACTCCTCGCCGAGCGGCGGCGGCGTTAGCCGTGCCCGATCATAATGTGCCGACCACCGATCGGAAGCAGGGCATTAGCGATCCGATGAGTGCCCTACAAATATCAACTTTGGAACAAAACTGTGCAGAATTTGGCGTGACCTTTTATGGGATGGAGGATATTCGACAAGGGATTGTTCATGTGATCGGGCCCGAACAGGGCTTAACTCTTCCGGGAATGACCATTGTCTGTGGCGACTCCCATACTTCCACGCACGGGGCCTTCGGAGCTCTGGCATTTGGCATTGGGACTTCGGAAGTTGAGCATGTGTTAGCGACCCAATGTTTAGTTCAAAAACGTCCGAAAACCATGGAAATTCGGGTGGAAGGGACGTTGCCAGACTATTGCTCGTCGAAAGATGTGATTTTAGCGATTATCGGACGTATTGGGATTGGTGGCGGCATTGGCCAGGTTGTCGAATATACCGGATCAGTTATTCGCTCGTTTTCTATGGAAGGTCGGATGACCCTTTGTAATATGTCTATCGAAGCGGGTGCCCGAGCGGGGCTGGTTGGCCCGGATGACAAAACCGTGGAGTATATCAAGGGGCGCCCTCTCAGTCCTCAGGACGAAATGTTTGAACAAGCTAGCAAGGCTTGGTTGGATTTGAAGACTGATCCTGGCGCCACATTTGATCATTTGGTGGAAATGCGAGGAGAAGACATTCCTCCTCAAGTGACCTGGGGCACGAATCCAGGCATGGTGACCAATGTCAATGGTTCTGTTCCCAATCCATCTGATATTGACGATGAGAAGGTTCGTTCAGCCACGCAACGCGCATTGGAGTATATGGGGCTCCAACCGGGCATCCCCATCTGTGATATTCCGATTGATCGGGTGTTTATCGGATCCTGCACGAATTCCCGCATTGAAGATTTACGCGTGGCCGCCAAATATGTTCGAGGAAAACGTGTGTCGGGAACAGTCAAGGCTATGGTCGTGCCGGGTTCCGGTTTGGTGAAACACCAGGCGGAGCAGGAAGGACTGGATCGAATATTTCGCGAGGCCGGGTTTGAATGGCGTGAGCCGGGTTGCAGTATGTGTTTGGCTATGAATGCCGATGTGCTCACGCCAGGAGAACGCTGTGCCTCTACGAGCAATCGAAACTTTGAGGGACGCCAGGGAAAAGGCGGGCGGACTCACTTAGTCTCTCCCGCCATGGCTGCGGCAGCCGCAGTGGAAGGGCATTTTGTCGACATCCGAAACTGGAATGTGTGAGCCTGCTCATCGTTAGACGAGAAAGCCACCTACAATCCACGGAACATTCTATTTGTGAAACCTTGGAGGAGATCATGCAAGCCTTTACCACGTTAACCGGAACCGTCGCCCCTTTAAATCTCGGTGATGTCGATACGGATCAAATCATTCCAAAGCAATACTTAAAGACCATTCACCGAACCGGTCTGAAGGAAGGATTATTCGCCGATTGGCGTATTCGACCGGATGGCTCCCTTGATCCTGATTTTTTTTCTAACCAATCCCGATATCAGGATGCCACAATTTTGTTGACGGGTGAAAATTTCGGGTGTGGCTCGTCTCGTGAACATGCCCCTTGGGCCTTATTAGACTATGGTTTTCGCTGTATTCTGGCTCCAAGTTTTGCCGATATTTTTTATAACAATTGTTTCCAAAATGGGATCCTTCCAGTGGTCTTAACGGTCAAGGAAATTCAAACCATTTTTGATCGTGTCATGGGTCAAGATGTCTATCAGGTGACCATTGATCTCGTTCAACAGGCCGTCCTGTTACCCGAAGGCGAGCGCTATGGGTTTGCCGTCGATCCATTTCGTAAGGACTGTATGATGAAGGGATTAGATGGCATTGGTTTGACCTTGCAGCATGAGTCTGCCATTGCTGCTTACGAATTACGACGTGCACAAGAGGCTCCTTGGTTATTCCAGGACCAGAGGGCGTAGATTCGGCTGATCTGTCGCTTGTCCCTGAAGGCTCGATTTCATCAGCGGGTCTTTCAGCTAGGAGATGAAAGGCAGTCATTTTGTTGATGCCAAGGGCTCTAGCTATACTTGCGCGCGCACCATTGATTGAGCGAATCCCCTACTGACGTATTTTTGTCTTTAGGGTCCTTCCCTGTTATTTTGGAGAGACTTCACCTTGATTATCGATCCTATTCGAAGTGCTATCGCTGCTGATGCCTTCAGCTTTTCTTAAAACCCTCATCGGGAGCTTTTACGATCTCCTGCCCATCATCGTGGTCATCGGATTTTTTCAATTTGCGGTGTTGCAACAACCCATTCCCAATCTGCTAGAAATTTTGGTCGGGGCGTTTTTCGTCCTCATTGGATTGACACTGTTTGTTCAAGGATTAGAGATGGGCCTATTCCCCCTCGGCGAATCGTTGGCGTTTGCGTTTGCCAAGAAAGGCAGTTTGACCTGGTTATTGATTTTTGCCTTTGCCTTAGGATTTGGCACAACCGTGGCTGAACCAGCCTTGATCGCGGTGGCACAGGAGGCCGCCAAGGTAGCGGCGGAAGGCCATGTGATTGAGGGGACTCAACAGGCACGTTCCGATTATGCATTTGGTTTACGATTGACTGTGGCTTTGTCAGTTGGATTTGCGATTGTCATTGGCGTCTTGCGTATCATTCGAGGATGGCCGGTGCAGTATTTGATTATCGGAGGGTATCTGGGGGTGATGATGATGACGCTTTTTGCTCCACCGGAGATTATTGGTATTGCCTATGATTCTGGAGGTGTGACGACATCGACCATTACCGTGCCGTTAGTCACTGCGCTCGGGGTTGGCCTGGCCTCTTCCATTCGAGGCCGCAATCCCATGGTTGATGGATTTGGGCTGATTGCCTTTGCCTCTCTCACGCCAATGATTTTTGTGATGGCCTACGG
>JAOUQB010000113.1 GCA_029879555.1 Nitrospirota bacterium
GTGGCCATCAAGTCGTAATACCCAAAAGGGAAACGACCCGTCAGACTCACTTGCATTCGCACATAGTGAGTCCCTCGGATCATGGTGTCTTCAAGAGGTGTGCAGGCTGAACCTTTCATAGGAAAGCATCGCACTTTCCCTTGTTCGTCTTTGAGACGAAATTCAATTTCCACCTTCTCCGCTGAACTATCTCTCAGAGGCAACGCTATTGGAAAACAAAGAGGCGTTCGGCTTTCCGGATAATGCAAGAGCACCGGCTCTACGACACGAGTCCATCGTTCCTCATGGATATTGTCCCATTCCCGTTGAATATCCGACTTCGATTTCACATCGATATCCAACGCACCCAACATCATTCGAAGCGCCGCATCCGTGGCCTGGTGAACATGGCCTCTCCCATCCACATGGTCACATTCCACACCGACTAATTCCGCCAAGGCTCGCAAGCTCGGTGAAGGAGGAACACTCAGCTCAGAAGCCACCATCTTTACCTCCGCCATTTCCATGGGCATACGAACGTGGCTTTACCATTGACAACATACCCTGTCCATTCACTCAAAATTTGGTAAAAACTCAATAATTTTCCGGTATTTGCTCTCTTCTGAATACCATACCTACCCTATTACGGCAAGAAAAAACCCTTACAGATTTCTTAGGGTATCCTGTCGGCTTTCATTGGCGAAAAGAACTTCATACAGGACGAGAGATTTTCCGATTAATCTCTCCATCATGATGTTCCATCAGGAAGACTCTGGGCTCGTGCCACCCCACCCCATCACGTCATCCCTCGTCCCAATTGGTGATTGGGCAAGATTCCAAAGCTGTCTTACCATAGAAGGGAAATCAGAGAACTGGTACAATCCTATGTGGAATCGAATGGGATGGGAAAGTTCAAACACATCCAACTCAGATTATTCATCATTCACACAAGGAGGCAGCACCATGGATTCAGATACACGCGTTATACTGTGCGGAGGGTTAGCGCTGGCCACTGGCATTTTATTAGGCACAGGGCTGGGGCTCTTGCTGGCCCCACAAGCAGGTAGGCGCACACGGCGGCAAATTAAAAATTATTTAAACGACACCACTGATCGTATGACCGACATGGCCGATGAGACCCGGGACCGAATGTCCGAATTTGTAGACAAAGGCAAACGCTTCGTCGAAAACCGGATTTAAACACCGCTCACGGAACCTACCCTATGCGGGAGCCCATGTCACTCAAATAACGTGGGCTCCCGGTGAGAAGTTCATCAAGATCGATTTCCCGAAACCAACCCCTAGCAATTAGTTTGAGTTTTTGCTGACTTGTTTCAAGTCTCGCAGACGCATCAGTGCCATCGCTCGAGCTTCCAGGTTATAGACTTTTCCTCCTCGCCAGGTTTTCGGCACGGCCTTACTGTCAGTCTGGGCCGTATCAAACATCCATTGCCACGCCACACCTTTTTTATGAGCCGGCAAAGTAAATGGCACCGCCTCATGATGGGCGTTTAAGAGCAGCAAAAACGAGTCATCAATAATCGGATTGCCTAGCTCATCCATCTCCTCGATAGCATCTCCAGCTAATCGTATTCCCAGGGAAAGCAGGCCTTTTCCCCAATCCCCATCGGCCATTTCCCTTCCATTACTCGCAAACCAGGCAATGTCTTTGACCTCGGAGTCTTTAATCTGCTTCCCCTTGAAAAACCTGCGCCGATGAAAGACCGGATGTTCTTTTTTGATCACAATGAGCTGTTTGACAAAATCCAGGAGTTCGGACTGTGGCTTCGTTATATTCCAATCAAACCAACTGATGGCATTGTCCTGACAATAGGCATTATTGTTGCCCCCTTGTGTCCGCCCGATCTCATCGCCACCACACATCATGGGAACGCCCTGGGATAGCAGAAGCGTCGCAAAAAAATTCCGTTTTTGCCGTTCACGAAGCTGTTGAATCGT
Source organism: Nitrospirota bacterium (assembly GCA_029879555.1). Classification (GTDB taxonomy): domain Bacteria; phylum Nitrospirota; class Nitrospiria; order Nitrospirales; family UBA8639; genus Nitrospira_E. Next base: position 1,939 of record JAOUQB010000113.1, read on the forward strand.
GAGATCATCCGTCGGACCTTCGACTCCACAATTCCAACTTTCATTGTCATCGGTCCCGTCTCGACTATTTTCTTGATTGGCGTCATTATGCTTCTGGTTATAGGAGACCAAATCGTTCAACGTAAATCCGTCATGCGCCGTGACAAAGTTGATACTGGCATACGGCTGGCGTCCACTTTGTCCATAGAGATCACTGCTCCCGGCTAACCGTGAGGCGAATTCACCCAACAACCCGTTATCGCCCGCCCAATACCGCCGAACCACATCACGATATTTCCCATTCCATTCCGCCCATCCTGGCGGGAAATTTCCCACTTGATACCCGCCTTCTCCGAGGTCCCATGGTTCGGCAATCAATTTCACCTGAGACAATACTGGGTCTTGATGGATGATATCGAAAAACGCACTCAGCCGATCCACATCATGCAGCTCACGCGCCAAGGCGGAGGCGAGATCAAAACGAAAACCATCGACGTGCATGTCGCACACCCAATACCGCAAGCTATCCATGATTAATTGCAAGGTCCGAGGATGTCGCGCATTGAGAGTGTTCCCACATCCTGTGTAATCCATGTAGTAGCGAGGATTGTCCGGTGACAACCGGTAATAGGCCGCATTGTCGATTCCCCGGAACGACAGGGTCGGCCCGAGATGATTCCCTTCGCCCGTGTGGTTGTACACGACATCCAGGATGACCTCGATGCCTGCACTATGCAGGGTTTTGACCATCGTCTTGAACTCATAGACTTTTCGGCCTTCTCTTGGATACGCGGAATATCGAATGTCTGGGGCAAAATACCCGATGGAATTGTATCCCCAATAATTCGTGAGCCCCTTCTCAAGCAGAAACTGGTCATTCAAAAAGTGATGGACCGGAAGAAGCTCCACCGCCGTTACCCCCAACGACTGGAGATAGGCAATCATGGGTGGCGAGGCCAACCCCTCATACGTCCCCCGAAGATGTTCAGGTACTTCAGGATGGCTCATCGTGAACCCTTTGACATGCACTTCATAAATCACCGTCTGTGCCCAAGGAATCTGTAGCTGTCGGTCATGGCCCCACGAAAACGCCTGATCCACCACCACACCCTTCGGCACATTGGCCGCGTTGTTCCGTTCATCCATGAGCAGATCTTCTTGGGCCTGGCCAACCCGATAGCCGAACATGGCATCTGACCATTTCACAATGCCGGTGAAGGCTTTCGCATAGGGATCGATGAGTAATTTCGATGGATTAAATCGATGTCCGGATGGAGGGTCATAGGGCCCATGGACTCGATAGCCATATAATTGCCCAGGCCGAACTTCAGGAAGATACACATGCCACACTTGATCAGTACATTCATCAAGAGGCAATCGATGCGATTCCTGATCTTGATGCTCCACATCAAACAAACACAAATCCACTCCTGTCGCATTTTCAGAGAAAAGGGCGAAATTCACACCTTCGCCATCCCATGTCGCTCCCAAGGGATACGGCCGTCCTGGTCGTTGTCTCATATATTAAACTCCCATTGTTATGAACCATCACAAGGCAATAGGCACTAGACATACCAACCTATTTCCATGGAAACTGCAGTAATACGGTAACAGTCCTCGCAGGAACTGGGAAGCCCCCATAGTCTCACTTATTCACGTTCTTATAATATTTTTGTGAGGAACAACAAACCATGCTAGAGTGTTTTGTGTCATTAACCTATTCAATTTATTCGTCAACCATCACATCTCACATCTGGAAACTATGCCACATCAACTCTCTACGCACACGTCTCGGGGGCCTGAAGCACAGCCATTAGGTGCTCTGGTCACCGGCCCCTCGCAAGTCACCTTTCGGGCCTGGGCTCCCTGGGCCAAAATGCTTGCGGTCGATATTCTCAGCCCTCAGCCCCAAACGGTTCTCATGGAACCCCGGCCCTTTGGCTATTGGGAAACGACGATCTCAAATGTCGCGAGCGGAGCCCGCTATCAATTCGTCCTCCATGACAAGTTGAAACGCCCGGACCCGGCTTCCCGCTTTCAACCGGAAGGCGTCCACGGTCCCTCTGAAGTGATCGATCCTGCTTCTTTTCTTTGGACAGACGGTCAGTGGAAAGGGCTGCCTCTCCACGATTACATCATCTACGAACTGCACCCTGGCACCTTTACGCCTGATGGCACGTTCGAAAGCATTATCCCCTTCCTCTCCTACTTGCGAGACGAAGTGGGCATCACAGCTATTGAACTTATGCCGGTCGCGCAGTTTCCCGGTGAGAGAAATTGGGGCTACGACGGCACCTATCTGTATGCCACACAGAACTCGTACGGAGGGCCGACAGGACTTCATCGTCTTGTGGATGCCTGTCATGCCGCTGGACTGGCCGTCATTCTCGACGTGGTCTATAACCATTTAGGACCAGAGGGAAATTATTGGGGCGACTTTGGTCCATTTTTTACTGACCACTACCGGACACCGTGGGGAAGCGCAATTAACTACGATGGTGCTCACAGTAATGCGGTCCGGGACATTATCATTCAAAATGCCGTGTATTGGACCAGAGACTTCCATTTCGATGCCCTGCGGCTGGATGCTATCCATGGGATTTTTGATGCGAGCGTCAGCCATATCCTGAAAGACATCCGGGATGCCGTCCATGCGGCGGCCAAACAGGATGGGAGGTCGGTTTGGGTCATCGCAGAAAGCGATTTGAACGATGTCAAGCTTCTCACCACCGCCTCAAAAGGCGGCTATGGACTGGACGGGCAATGGAATGATGACTTTCACCATGCCCTTCATGCCAAGGTAACGGGGGAGCGGCAGGGCTATTACCAAGACTTCGGCACGTTGGATCATGTGGCGACCGCTTTCCGTAAACATTTCGTCTACTCAGGCCAATACTCGCACCACCGCCACCGCACACATGGAAATTCCGCCGCCCAATGCGTTCCTTCCCAATTTGTCGTCTTTGCTCAAAATCATGATCAGGTCGGCAATCGTGCGCAAGGAGATCGACTGTCCACACTGATTCCCTATGCGGCCCAACAAGTTCTAACCGCTTCGGTGCTATGTTCCCCCTTCATCCCGTTGCTCTTCATGGGTGAAGAATACGGGGAACAGGCCCCTTTTCATTATTTCATCGATCATGGAGATCAAGGATTGGTCGAAGCGGTTCGCAAAGGCCGATTAGCTGAATTCAAACCATTCGGGTGGAAAAAGATTTCTGATCCCTACGCAATGGCAACCTTTGCCAGCTCACGATTGACGCCACCAGAAGCTCGAATCGACGCACAACAGCATCTGGCAGCCTGGACCAAGCAACTCATCGCGCTGCGAAAACAGCATGCCTCGTTGGGAACTGGAGTGAAAGGGCACCAACTACGCGTATGGGTCAACCCCGAAAAAACCATACTCACGCTCTATCGAAAAAACCCTCAGGCAGAGGCCATGCTGCTAATTTTAGGATTCAACGACCAACCCACCACCCTCAAAATCCAGCAACCCAAAGGTCAGTGGAATCTTCTCTTGGACAATGGCCAACCTGAATATGCCGAACCACATAGCACCTCTTCTACAGCCCCAGTCACCCTTGATCTCACTTCCGCCAAACAAACCCTCTCTCTCCCCACTTTTGCGGCTTGGATCTACCGGTCCAACTAAGTTTCCAAAAATCATAGAAACCAAATTTCTTTTAAAAGAGGGAGTAGGCATTGAGCCTATTCCCCATTGTTACGCGAAACCACGTCATTGACTCATTAGTATACTCACAATATACTCATAGCATGAGTAAGAGACTACAAGTCATCTTGGACGACAAGGAATTACGAGAAATTCAACGTGTCGCGAAGCAGCAACAGCTCACAGTGGCGGAATGGGTCCGACAGGTCCTACGATCGGCTCGTCAAAAGATTCCTACCGGGGACCATCAGAAAAAGTTGGCTATTCTTCGTTCGGCCACTCAGTACTCGTTCCCTACTGCAGACATTGACCTGATGTTAGAGGAAATTGAGCAGGGCTATTCCACAAACCTCCCCACATGATTTTTGTTGACTCCAATATTCCGATGTACCTCGTTGGAGCTGCCCATCCTAACAAGACGACCGCCCAACACATTCTTGAAACATGTCTTTCCACGAATATGCGGTTACTCACCGACGCTGAAGTCTTCCAAGAAATCCTGCATCGGTATGGGGCCATTCGTCGCCGAGAAGCCATTCAACCGGCATTTGACGTGTTAAGCGGCATTGTCGATGAGGTCTTCTCCATTGAGCAGCAAGACTTGCTCATGGCCAAAGATATCATGCTCGGGCATGAGCGCCTTTCGGCCAGAGATGCCATTCACATTGCCGTCATGAAACATCACAGAATTTCAAAAATTTTCAGCTTTGATGTAGGCTTTGAGCATTACCCGGGAATCATCAGAATTTCCGATCAACTCTCCACCTAAACATTCAAATCCGATCTTTTATGGAGATGTTTTTAATTCGAAGAAGCTAGGCCTGAGTTTGATAGACAATCACAGATAAAAGTGCCAGAATGACTTTTTGAAATCTGCCCCCCTCACTGATTGAAATACCTTATGCAGGCTTGAAGAAGACGACGCTAAGGGGAGGGAGAGTGACGAGGAGAGAGAAGGGTTGGTTGTGCCAGGGGATGGGGTCGGCCTGCACGCTGCCGCCGTTACCGATATTACTCCCACCGTAGATTTCTGAATCACTATTCAGAAGTTCACGATACACGCCGCCACGAGGGACACCCATACGATAGTGCTCACGTGGAATCGGCGTGAAATTGCACGCGCACACGACACAGTCATTCTTATCCTGGGCATAACGAATGTAGGTGAGCGTGGAGTTGTCGCTATCGTGCAAATCAATCCATTGAAAACCTTGCCAATCAAAATCCACCTGATGTAATGCCGGCTCCGCTTGATACAGTCGATTCAGATCAGCGATATATTGATTCAATCCTCGATGCGGGGCATAGTCAAGCAAATGCCATTGCAGACTGTCATCATGATTCCATTCCCACCATTGGCCAATTTCCGCTCCCATAAAGAGCATTTTTTTCCCAGGATGGCCCCACATATGGCCATAGAGGGCACGAAGATTGGCAAAGCGTTGCCAGTCATCTCCAGGCATTTTGTCAAGCAGCGATTTCTTCCCATGCACCACTTCATCATGTGAGAGCACCAACACGAAATTTTCAGTGAAGGCATACATGAGCCCGAACGTGACCTTGTCTTGATGAAATTTTCGATACACGGGATCCATTTGAAAATATTCCAGCGTATCGTGCATCCAGCCCATATTCCATTTAAAGGAAAAGCCCAATCCGCCCACATAGGTCGGCCTGGACACACCAGGCCACGCTGTCGATTCTTCTGCAATCATGAGAATGCC
>JAOUQB010000114.1 GCA_029879555.1 Nitrospirota bacterium
TCCAGCACGGGATTGGCAAAAATCCGCACGACATCCAGAAAGTCCACCCCATGCTTTTCGAGGTTGCCTTCCTGTTTATCATCATCCCATTCAAAGACCATAGGATACTGTAACTACAACTGTAACTACAAACAAGGATTTTGTCAAAAATGATCGGGCTGGTCGGACGGCTCGATTTTCACCGGATACATAACAATCTCTGGGCAAGCCTCTTCCAACGGGAATTCTTGATAGGTGACTTTGGGCATCAGCGGGTGGTCAAATTTTGACGGGACGTTATAGCCTCGTCGTTCCCATCGATCCGCACTGGTGCCCTGTTGACTCCGGACTTCTATGGTCGCTGCCCCGAGGAGGGGAAACGAGGGCCATCCAATCGTGAAGACCAAGGGGGTTCCCGCCTTCAAATGGGCCAACCACAGTTCCCGCCCCTGCTCCCCTTGGATGGACAGCATCCATTCCGTCTTGACGCGGGAGGTGGCCATATGTACCCCGCAAGCCTTCCCCAGCAAAGGCGGAATCTCCCGCAGGGTCCCCATATACAACCGAATGGTGATATGCACGTCATCAAGGTCCTGATGGGGTTGCACGGTAAACACGGAATAAAACGGAAAGTCCCACTCTTTGAAAGAGGGTTGGTTCCAGTCTGGTCCATACCTTACCTTGGCCTCGACCGGCTGTTGAGCGGCCTCGGTCATTCCCGGCATCGCTAACACAATAAGAACTATCCAACCCCATTTCATGATGACCCCCTTTGTGGAAAAAACAAAGGAACGCCTTGGCGTTCCCATCTTTTCGGTTCATCCTTTCAGCATGGATATAACAGCGTCCTTTTATAAAGCGGCCAAAGTGCCACCCCGGCGAACCGGGTCGATCTTTACCACCTCGAAGTTTCGCCCACGGGTCCGCAGCCCACGGCGGTTTAAAATTCCCAAACCCAAATGGATGAAATAACCCTCTCAAATAGGGTCCCCTCAAAAACGACTACCCAAAACCCGCATATTTAGCCGGTTTCGGGTCTGGGTGACATCCTCTCAAATAGGGTCTACCCTAATTGGGAGGATCGCCGTCTAGCTTCGCACAGCAATCCTGGCGTGTGATTTAAAGAAAACGAGAAAGCCCCAACTTCATTATGGTCCATATTGCAACACTCAAAAGGCTTAAAACGTTACTTGCTGTTGATCCCGGACATTATGTGGTCCATTACGGGTATCAATGGGATGAAGTTGAAGAGGATGACGAGGCCATACGTCTTCTTAAGCTGGAATTGCTTATTCATGACCCGGAAAAGGAAGAACTGCTCATTACCCGTGCCTCGTTACCCGGCTTTCTTCCGCGCTACCCGCCTTTTGCGTCCGTGGCCTACTGCGAAAATCCGGAAAATATTTTCTTTGACCCCGGCATTCTCGTTGCGACCGTCGATCAGGAATTCTACGAAGCGTGGAAGCGAGCTTATCCAGACTCCACCCAAAACCCTTATACCGTGTGAATGAATTGATACCTATGATCGCCGTGTATGTCCGCATATCTTCACACACTCAAAAGACCGATAGCCAGAAAGCGGAACTCACCCAATGGATGAAATGCCAGAAGCTCCCGGCCAAACCGATCACATGGTTTGAAGACAAAGAAAGCGGACGGTCCTTTAAGCGTCCGGCCTTTCAAAAATTGCAGGAAGCAATATTTGACGGCAGGATCAAAACCGTCATTGTCTGGAAGCTCGACCGTCTGGCGCGGAACCATCGGGAGGGCATTAATGTCTTTGCCGACTGGTGCCGCAAAGACGTGCGCGTGGTGTGGGTCACGCAGCAATCAACCTCCAAGGCACCGTGGGCCATGTCGTGGTCGGGGTGTTGTTTGGTTTAGCGCAGATCGAATAACAGCATACCAAAGAGCGACAGGCCGCAGGGATTAAGGTTGCCAAAAAGAAAGGCATCTATGCCGGCAGGAAGGCCGGCACGATGAAGGCCAGCCCTAACCGTGCGAAGACCTTACGCAAGCAAGGCATGACCGACACTGAAATAGCCAATGCTTTGCAGGTTTCAAAATCTACGGTCTATCGGTATTTGGCGGGCAGCACAAAAAAGCGTTAACCTTTCTTTCATGCCTCTTTTCTTGCTGTTCACGATCCTCTTGTGTTCTCCAACCTTTGCCCATGCCGGCCATGGGCAGTTCGATGAAATATACCAAGACGACCGCCTCTTGCCCGACGAAGAATATATCTACCAAGAGGCCGAGGCGGCCACCTACGAAGAAGTTGGCGATTACTACCCGGAATTTGCACGACGGGTCTTGGCTCGCTTTGTTCTTCGTGCGGAACAGTTAGGTTTTGCCAAGGAGCTGGACCAGCGGCTACTCCCGATCAAGAAGGTGTGACCGAGATTGAACTGTCCCCTGGCATCATTTGCTATTACGACACCAGCCGCATCTACCGCGCCATGAACGCGACGCTGACCGACGAAGACGGTCAAACAGTGCTTGATGAAAACGGCCATGTGGTGCATTTCAACCCACATGTCGATGATAGCGCCGCCGCGTTTCAAGGATTGCTTCGTGATGAGGAAACAAAAAGGCGAAACAGCATCCCCCATTGGAGCTGGAATCCAGCCTGGGAAGAGCATTTTGGGCCGGACGAATGACTTGCCCCGTCTTTCTCTCAATATTTTTTGGCAAAAAAAGGTGTCAGGAACCTTTTATGGATGGAAATTTATATTGGTCTCTGGTCGGGATGGGAAGGCTTATTATGAAAAGCCTTTGTTATGAGTTTATTCAGGAAGGAAAACACGAATGGATGAAATGCACCTTGCTATGGGACTGCAGCCATTTTTTGATATTCACTTTTTCCTTCACTCTCTATATGCTACGGACCTTTCTACTACAATCTAAAGATAAAAATTCCCTACTAGACTTTCAATGTGAGAGATTTGTAGGTAGAAGAACAACGAATACTAGTTTAAAAAATTTGTTAGCTCAACTAGGCTTTATTACACTTGTCATTCTATTCAAATAAATTTGATTAGTCAGAGCAATGCGTCGGGGTCTGTTCAAAAAGCCGCCAGCGGCGTCCCCCCCGGCATTCGCCGGGCCTACTCCGCAGAATGAGCTTTGGTTTCGATGGACAAGAGTGGCTTCGCTCAGTCAGGTCTCGCATTTCCCGTCTCACGTACAAGGTGAACGCTTTGCGCCTGAAATGGGAAGTAAGGCACAATAACACTAGAATACCATGGGAAAATGGGTACTTTTTTCAAAGAAATCGCTTTGCTATGAAATAACACTCCCACCACTTTGGGATTCTTATTTCTATTGATGGAGAATGTTCCACGTGGAACATGAAGAACATACAGATAAATTTCTGGAATTTTTTGGCGAAGGAGCCAAGAAGCTTGGTTTTTCCTTTGATAAAAACATTCTGGATCAGTTTCACCTCTATTATAAAGAGCTTAGCTTCTGGAACCGTTCCGTTAACCTGACGGGTTTGCATACGGAGCAAGAGCAAGCTGTCTTATTGTTTGCCGATTCGTTAGCTGGATCTCTAGCGTTTCCTGAAAACTCTTCCATTTCCATTTTGGACATTGGCACCGGTGGTGGATTTCCTGGAATTCCCCTCAAACTGGCTTTTCCTTCATTGAAGGTCAACTTACTGGAGCCACGGGGGAATAAGACGGCTTTTCTACACACGGTTATTGGAAAGCTAGAGCTGAACGGTATTTCGGTTCTTCAAAAACGATTGGAAGCTTGTCATACATGTATCAATGAAGAAGATAAATGGGATATGGCAATTAGTAAGGCTGTCAGTCTTGATGTGATCTTGCCTCATGTCAAAAGTATTTTGAAAAAAGATGGAAAGCTGGTTGTTTTTCGTTCCTCAAATATTGAACATCCAGAGAAGCTTCAGGGTATGACCATTGATCAAGAATTTTCCTATGAATTGCCCTATGGGTTTGGAACCAGAGTACTTTCTGTGTTAAAACACGTTCCATAATTTAGACAGATTTTCCATGTTCCACGTGGAACAATTTCCACAAATAGAATTTTATCCTGCAATAATATGCGTTCAATCTGAGGACGACTCGTATTCCAGGATACCCCTCCCCCCCCTATCCAATAGGGGCACTTGAATTTGATAAAACGGAACATTTGATGAGCGTAATAAAGATTAAAGTTGTTATTAATCATAATCTTATAGACATTAAGCATAGAAATATTTTTATTGTTGGATTCTGAGTGACACGCGTTATTGCTATTGCGAATCAAAAGGGTGGGGTGGGTAAAACCACGTCGGCGATCAATATTGGGGCAGCCTTGGCGGCTTCCGGTCAGTCGGTTTTGCTTATCGATTTGGATCCTCAGGCTAATGCCACAAGCGGGGTGTCGGTTGAACCGCAAGACGCCACAATTTATGAATGTTTGATGGAGAGAAAGCTCATTGAGTCAGCTATTTTACCTACGTGTATACACGGACTTTCTATTATTCCTTCAAAGGGAGACTTAGTTGGGGCTGAAATCGAGGTCTCCAATCTGGCTGATCGAGAAACCATTCTGAAATCGGTGATTGGCCAAATTCAGGGGCAGGATTTTGTGATTATTGACTGCCCGCCTGCCTTTGGACTACTCACCATCAACGCTCTGGTGGCGGCTTCTGCGCTTATTGTCCCAGTGCAATGTGAGTATTATGCGATGGAGGGGTTGGGGCGGCTGATGGGCAATGTGGACCGCATTCGGGATGCCTTTAATAGCGATCTGGACCTGGAAGGCATTGTGTTGACGATGTATGATTCTCGCATTAATCTTTCGAGACAGGTGGAAAGCGAAATTCGAGGATTTTTTAAAGAGAAAGTGTTTCAGACCGTCATTCCTCGAAACGTGGCGCTGGCGGAAGCTCCCAGTCATGGGAAACCCGTGTTGTCGTATAATGCGGCATCCAGTGGTGCCAAAGCCTACCTGGATTTAGCCAAGGAGATACTCGCGAATGGAAAAGAAGGCATTGGGTAAGGGCCTCCAGGCTCTCCTTCCTGAAAAAAAGACGCTCGTCTGGAAGGTTGAAAAGGATGAGCAGGCTGTCTCCATGGTCGCCTTGAAGCAGATTATTCCCAATCGCTACCAGCCGCGTACCATTTTTGTTGAAGACGAATTAGAGGGATTATCCCAGTCGATTAAGGAACATGGCGTCCTGCAGCCTATTGTCGTTCGGCGCAAAGGCGATGGGGTGTATGAACTCATTGCGGGGGAGCGACGTTTGCGAGCAGCTGCACTGGCCGGGTTGTCTACGATTCCGGCACTGGTTCGAAATTCTAACGATGAAAAATCGTTGGCCCTCGCCATTGTCGAAAATATTCAACGTCAAAACCTCAATCCCATGGAAGAAGCCAAGGCGTATTCCCGGCTGATGGGCGAATTTGGCATGACCCAGGATTTGGTCGCCGGTTCAGTCGGGAAAGATCGCTCCTCGATCGCGAATCTTCTTCGTCTTCTCACCCTTCCCAAAGAGGTTCAGCAGTTCATTGAATCCGGGGCCTTGAGTCTCGGGCATGCCAAGGTCTTGGCTGGAGCCTCTTCTCCCAGTAGCCAACTGCAGATCGCCAAACGAATTGTGTCGGAACGGTTGTCGGTGAGACAAACGGAACAGCTTGTGGGTGGGCAAAAAAGTAGCAGTTCCCCCAAACATCTCAAAGCTGCGCCCACGACTTATCACCATCTTGAAGACCAGTTTCGCAAACATTTTGGTACCAAGGTGCAGGTGAAGGCGTCTGCAAAGGGAGGGCAGCTCATCATTCATTATTATTCCGATGACGAGTTAGATCGAATCAGCGGTATTATTTTGGAATAGAATTTGAAGGGATTTCCCCCATGCCATGGGGGTCTTCCGAGGTAATTAGCCATCAAGAGACATAAAGCTTTCATCGTGGTGTTTGCAGAAAGACAAAATGGGTTGGGTTGGACATCAAGTCATTCAATGAGGGAGGGGCTCCATGTTTGGAAAAAATACCGCTGAAAAGTCGGAGGATGTGATGGATTCGCCAGTCGTGGCTAGTCCAGTGCTCTCAAGCAATCATGAAGAATCTGGCGACATCATTGCCTTTGTCGGAGAAGAGGTCACTTTTAAAGGGACTATTCGGTACCAGGGTACGGTTCGAGTGGATGGGCGTTTGGAGGGGGAAATTTATACCGATGGGAATTTGATCATCGGTCAAAAAGCGGTGATCACAGCCAAAATCGAAGCCGGTACCGTGACTTGCCAGGGTCGAATTACGGGGGAGGTTTTAGCCAAAAATCGAGTAAAACTGTTAAGCCCGGCGGTCTTTGATGGGTCAATTAACACGCCCCTGCTCTCCATGGATGAAGGGGTTCTGTTTAATGGGACGTGTAATATGTCCCAAAAAGGTGATCGAAAAGGCCTAGGATCGAAACTGGTCGTATCGGTAGAAGAAGGCGTAAAGGTCAAGTAATAAGGCTCAGCATCATTCCGGATGCGTGAGGGAAATTGTTCCCAGAGGACATGGAGTTCCTGGCTCGCCACCCGAGAGTCACATACTGGATGAAGAGGAGGGGAATATGTGGGGTGATAAGGACAAATCGAAAGAGGGCCCAGGTTTTGGGCAAGAGTTTTACACCTTTCTTGGCAAAGGCGTGGATTTTAAGGGGAAAGCCCAATTTGAGGGCACAGTGCGGGTGGATGGCAACTTTGAAGGAGAAATCACCATTGATGATACCCTCATTATTGGTGAAACGGCTTTCATAAAAGGGACCATTACAGGGGGCACCATTGTGAGTAGCGGAAGGATTGAAGGCGTGATTACCGCCAACAAAAAAATCCAACTCCTCAAGCCCGCCGTGCTCATTGGGGATGTGCATACCCCGACATTTGCGATGGAAGAAGGCGTCTATTTCCAAGGAGAATGTGACATGGGTGTCGCACCCAAACTCGACAGCAATGTTTCTAATCCAGTTCTCTCCAATGGGCAGGCGAAATCGTCGACGCCCAAAATTCCCTCAAAAATGGAAACGGAACCCCTCAGCCTAAAATGAACGCGGCAGTCCCCAAAAAAGTCGTCCTAGGTATGAGCGGAGGTGTGGATAGCTCCGTAGCGGCCAAGCTCTTGAAAGACCAGGGCTATGAGGTGCTTGGTGTCACGCTTAAGGTGTGGGAAGAAGAGGACGAAGCCGCGACCTCCAAACGTTGGCAGGAACGTGGATGCTGTAAGGTTGGCATCGCCAAACATGTGGCTGAACTTTTGGGTATCTCACATCAGGTCATTGATACGCGAGAATCGTTTCAAAAAGGTGTCATCGACGACTTTATTGGCGGCTATCTGCAA
>JAOUQB010000115.1 GCA_029879555.1 Nitrospirota bacterium
CCAGCCCTTTCAGGAAGCCCTACAGGATTTCTCAATGCTCCCGCACCAACCCCATTATCTGTAAAGGGTGTCAGGAACCTAAAATGTACTATTTTCCCCTCCGCAGTCAGACTGTGTTTTCTGATTAACGCTCTTTTGAGGATTAATAGACAACTTGAATCCAAGGCATCGCATTCTTAATCGCCTAACCTATTAATGCATTTACGCAGACCCTTATATTGGTCTCGTCTTGCCGTGTCTCAGAGATTTTTCTTCCTCTTGAAATTTTGATTTCCCTCAAACTGAACACAATTGTCAGCCAAATAATTGAAAAACCTTCTTGTCAAGTGTACGCTATTACAGTACGATATAGCTAAATGATTGTACGTTCCGTGCGTCATCGAGGCTTAAAGCGCCTCATTGAAGATGATCAGACCAGAGGCTTGCGGCCCGATCTGGTTGGCGAGTACATCAACTCTCTGGTGATCGGAAAGACATATGGAGTGTGGCCACGTCGGGAAATTGGCGGATCACCTTTGAAGAGGAAGACGGATATTTAGACTTATTAGATTTGGAGGACTACCACTGATGAAGAAAGGCATAAAAATAGGTATGAAGCCGTCTCATCCGGGTGGCTTCGTGAAAACTGAAGTAATAGAGGAACTGGGCCTCAGTGTGACCAAAGCCGCTGAGATTCTTGGTGTACGTCGAGCTACATTGTCTGAGTTGGTGAATGAAAAAGCCTCCCTGTCTCCTGAAATGGCGCTACGATTGGAAAAGGCGTTTCATCTCGATATGGATATGTTGCTGAGAATGCAAGCTTGGTTTGATGCTTGGGAGATGCGCAAACAAGCCAAGAAAATTAAAATCGCGCCTTACGTACCTGCCTAAAAATCACTCTGTATTTCCCATCTTTAATATTATTGCTCATCGGACGTATTCGTATTAGGGGCAGGCTTGCGGTATTGCCGTAATTTATTCGATCAATGAGTCTTGGATCAGGCTTGGGGGCAGGTCTTGCAATAACACATTTCTCGTCGCCCTTTTCCAGGTAATCCTGCTCTTTCAGGAAGCCCTACAGGCTTTCTTGATGCTCCCGCACGAACCCCATAACCTTGTTCAGCACCTGTCAGTAAAGGGTGTCAGGAACCTAAAATTCATCATTTGGCCATCCGCTAGTCAGACGATGTTTTCTGATTCACGCCCTTTTTTGAGAATTTATAGACAATTTAATAAGTCTGCGATATGAAGTATATCGCCTGAAGGCGATACATCGATGGTAGGCCAATGTGGATGCTTTTTACATGTTTGCATAGCGAGGTGAACGAGTAGGTCAATTCCTCAGGTCTGCTCAGGCGAAAATGAGAACGACTGGCAGATTCTTGAGCTGCACATCAGCTGCACGATTGAAAGCCATTCATGACTGTTTTTGGTGTTCGGTGAGGCTTACAGATGAGCGTCTTGCGCATATCTTGCCGCATCGGGAGATGGCTGGTATGGAGGCTGAGATTGAACGGGTCTTGCCATAATGGGTGAGCCGATTATTGTTATGGTGTTACATGGGAGTTAGCCAAACCGCTCTTTAAGACGTTTCACCATGTCCATTCGTTCGTGAAGTACAGCAATGATGACCGGTTTGGCTTTTGCCGGACGAAGGTAAAACACATAGTGGTGTTCGCAGCGGGTAACAAGGAGATGTGGGAACTGTTTAGAAACGGCCTTACTGTTCACTTTCTTTGCAGCAATCTGCTGAAAACAGATGTGTAGTTTATCCAGATACACGCTTGCCTGTTCACTGCTCCATTCCAAAATCGTATAGCGGGCAATTTCTTCAAGGTCGGCATCGACATCAGGAGTCAGTTCATAGGCGAGCATTAACTCAGTTCCTGCCTCACGTCGTTAAAAATTTGGCGTGGGGTACGGGAAGAGCGTTCGCCACGTTCAGCGGCTTCAATCCGTGGCTTGAGAAATTTTTCGAGCTGGTGCAAGGCTTCTTCTTCGGTCATAGATGCCCTGTCCGGTAAATCTGGTAAGGATCGATCAAGCACATAATTCTTAATGCTCTTGCCTTGCAAGGCGGCCATGGCTTTTAACCGTTGATGTTGCTCTTCTGTCAGTTCAATAGAGAGACGACTCATTATTCAGTTCTCCTTCGTACAATAGGGCTTTTTCTCTATGATAGTACAAAATACACAAATATTCAAAATTGTACATTTATACGATATGCGCTGCCATAAAGGGAATGAGGAATAACAATATCCAAGACCACATTTCCAATTCCCCTTCGCGTACTCACTAATGTATTCGAAAAGCGAAGTTTCACCACGAATAGTGGAACCTATAATGGGGCCAGGTCTGTGTTATTGCCGTAATTTACTCGATCAAGGATTCTTGGATCATGGCGAGAATACTAAGACTGTACGTCGCGGGAGGGAGTCATAGACGAAGAAGACCGACTATTAGGGGGGATCTGGTTTCGGCCCTTTCGAATTGAATGTCGAGAAAAGAACTCTCAGTTCTTAGGGATTATTGAAGAAGCGGTCTTGGCCCCCACAAGATTAACGCGGCTCCGACGAGACATATTCCTGCACCAAGGATATCCCACCGGTCAGGTACCACTCCCTCCACCACTAAAAGCCAAAGCAGGGACGTGGCGATATACACGCCCCCGTAGGCCGCATAGGCACGTCCGGCAAATGCTGTGTCGGAGCGTGTCAACACCATCGCAAAGATGACAAGGCTCACCGTGCCAACGATGCCCCACCATGGCGATCGTTCTAAGCGTAGCCAGGCCCAAAAGGCAAAACACCCGCCAATTTCCGCGATGGCTGCCGTCATATAGATGGCAAGTGTGTTCATAGAGGGATTTCCATTGTTTTGTTTTGGGGACGAATGATGATATCAACAATCCTTAAAGCTAAGATATAGTTGGAAGGGCGCGTATTCTCTTGAGGACTCATAGAAAAAACTCAGAGGCTTTCGAAGGTCAGCACGTAGCATGATGTCTCATTCCCCGCTTGTGAGTGTGGTGATTCCCGTTTTTAATGGGGCGTCCTTTCTTGCCCGGGCGGTGGAAAGCGTGTTCGCCCAAACGTGGACAGATTTTGAGATTATTCTTGTTGATGATGGGTCAACCGATGGCACGCCAGCTGTTCTTGAACGACTGGCTCAAATGCCTCGAATTCTTTGCCTTCACCAAGCAAATGCCGGCCCGGCTCAGGCCAGAAACGTTGGTGCTCAAGCCGCGAAGGGGACATATATTGCCTTTTTGGACTGCGACGATATCTGGTTGCCCGACAAGTTGGAGGCACAGGTGACTATTCTCAGAGGAACGTCTCAACCCGGATTGGTGCATTCTCATTATGAGGTGATTGATCCTGCTGGAAAGGTGATTCAACATGCGAAAGCTGGGCAAAGTCAGGATGTCTTTCATCAAGTCTTTACGGGAGGGCAAGCCCCGTTGTTGTCCACCACGATCATGTCCCGAGCCTTACTGGAAGAAGTTGGCGGTTTTGATCCGAACTTATGGGTTTCGGAAGATACCGATCTCATCCTTCGGTTATATGAGCTGACGACCTTTGAATGGGTTGATCAAGTTTTGGTTCACAAATTTCAACAAGTTCCCAGGGATGGGGATGATCTGGAAGCGGAAGGGTCGTATCGTGAGAAGGTTCTCCGCAGTCGAGAACGATTTCTGACTCGCGTGCAACATCGCTCGACCCTCAATCCGGAGCAGGTCCGTGCGCTCAATCGTGAGTGGAGCAGCTATTACGTCATGAAAGGTGCATTGGAAGAACGACAACGATGCTGGGCGGGGGCTCGCCAACAGTATGTGGCTGCGATCAAAAAAGACCCGTTTCGATTGCGTGGATATACGAGGTTCTTGCGGGCTTTACGTTGGTAAGGGAAAGAGCGATGTCGTAGTTTAGATATCAAATGCGCCCTTCACCCTCACCCCAACCCTCTCCCTCAAGGGCGAGGGAGTTCTGAAATGACTGAGTTCAAAGTTACATACTATATGTACTTTGGGAAATTGGCTGAGGACAAAAAAAAGGGGCCCAAGGCCCCTTTTTTTTTACCAAATTTTCCACAATGCGGGATTTAACTTTTCTCTTCCTTCCCGTGGTGTGAATACCCACCGGGGTGGCCATGGGCACCCATTCCCGTGTCCTTATATGCATTAATCCGATCGTGGACGGTTTTCATCCGTGCTCGTTGTTCATCCGTTAAGACGGCTTTGGCGTCGCGGGTGGATTTGACGGAGGCCAGATAGAGATCGGCGCGTTTGTCATAGAGGCTTTTTAATTTGGCTTCGACATCATTTAGCGCCCCTTTGTCGTCTCGCAATAAATCATGGAGATCCACACTGGTCAGTTGAATATCCGCCTTCATTTTAATCTTGGTTTTTTCAAAATCGGTTTTGATCGTTTGGAGTTTCGCGACCTGATCGTCCGTAATGGCCATGCCGTCTTTAAATTTCAAGATATGGTCAATAAAGGTCGAGGCACTTTGATGGGGACCATGGCTGCCTGTTCCCATGGTTCCTTTCGTGCCGTGGCCGCTGTGCATTCCGCCACCAGGGTGTCCGCCAGCATGGCCCTTGGTCTCTGCTCCATGATGTGGGGAGGATGCTCCCGTCATAGGGTGACCATCTCCCATACCATATCCGCTGGACAGGGCGAGCAGGGGAAATCCCAAGATCAAGCTGAACACTCCGACCCAAAGAGGAATGAATCGAAAACGGTTCTTACCGTGTTGAAATGTCATGTGAAAAGCCTCCTTTCACTCTACGAGAGAGCGGGTTGTGGAAAGAGAATGGTTTGCGATGTCGTGACCTGGATATTCACGGATGTGTCTATATTATACACAGGAATTGGCAACATGCAGCAGTGAATGAGTTGTCCGGAGTTTAGCCGAATCGCATAGAGGGTTTGGGATCCTTGAAATTGGCGACTTTCAATTCGTCCCGAACCAGGTTCAGCAGGGGTGAATTGAATGTCATTGGGACGAATCATCACAAGGACCCGGCTTTGGTTCAGCAAGTCAGACTGATGGGTAAATGTCCCAATCTCGGTTTCGACCTGACCCTGATGGATGATTCCGGGAATCGTATTGGCTTGCCCGATAAATTCGGCCACGAACGAACATGAAGGTTGTTGATAAATCGTCTCGGGGGTCGCGCATTGTACCAATACCCCATCCTGCATGACCGCGACTTGATCAGCCATCGCAAAGGCTTCTTCATGGTCATGCGTCACGAGAATGGCGGTGGTCTGTGTTTGCCGGAGCACGCGGTACAGTTCCTTCCGCATCTTGATCGTCATCTCCGGATCCAAATTGCTGAATGGTTCATCCAACAACAGCATGAGGGGTTTAGGAGCCAGCGCCCGGGCAATCGCCACACGTTGCTGTTGGCCTCCGGATAGCTCATGAGGAAAACGATGGTCGAGACCTTGAAGCCCGACGAGCTCCAGCAGGGCCTGTACTCGGGATTGACGCTCACCGGATTCCCAATGGTAGAGCCCAAACGCCACGTTGTCTTTCACAGATAAATGTGGGAATAAGGCATATTCTTGAAAGACCATTCCCACACGCCGCCGTTCAGGCGGGACGTGTACCGAGGCGGACGCCACAACTTGGCCCTGCAATCGAATTTCCCCTGAAGACACTTTTTCAAACCCGGCGATGGCACGGAGCGTCGTCGTTTTCCCGCAACCGGAAGGCCCTAATAGGCATAAAATGTTCCCCGGTTGAAGGTGCAGGGACAGGTCACGCACGGTCGCGACATCAGGCTGGTATCCACAGGTGATGTGGTCCAGTTCCAACATAGGTGTCGCAGGGGAGGTGGCGGTTGTCTTGGGGGATGAAGTCACAGGATCTGTTGCCGTGGTTCAATTTTGAGGTGCCTCAAAAAAGGCTTTAGCGACTATTGTACTGAGGCATTGCCTGCCTGCCAATTCTTTTTGGACAATAAGAAGACGGCGGGAATCGTCAGAATCACAATGAGCAAGGCTGGAGGCGCTGCCAGCTGATACAGTTCTTCACTGGCTTCCAACCAAATGCGGACGGCCAACGTATCAAATCCAATCGGCCGTAACAGGAGTGTGGCTGGGAGTTCTTTCATGCAGAGTAAAAACAGGAGCAGCCAGGCAGCCGAAAATCCTTTGCGAACCAGGGGAAGCGTGACTTTCATGAATGTCCGAATGCCTTTCGCCCCGAGATTGCGGGCCGCTTCTTCTAAATTGGGATTTACCTGTTGCAGCGCCGATTCCATCGCTTGCAGTCCTGCCGGCAAATAATGAATGAGATAAGCGATTATCAGGACAAGGACCGTTCCATACAAGATGGGAATCATCGTGGAAAACAACATGAGCAGTGCGAGCGCCGCCACGGGTCCGGGAAGGACATATCCAATATATGCCCCTTGCAAGCAGGCCACATGCAATGTTGAGGGAAAACGGGAGGCCAAGTAGGCCAGTGGCGTGCCCAAGGCCAGCGCGGCGGTTGCGGCAATGGCGGAAAGAAATACACTGTTGCCTATGTACGTGCCGAAAGCGACGCCCACATCACCTTGGATCCAGGCGGCAACCGTCCATTGCACGAGTAGAAGCACGGGCAGTCCAAACGCGGCCACAAAAATCAGCAAAAAAACTACATTAATGGCGAGGCCTTGTGCCAGAGAGCAGGGTTTCGGGGTCGCGGTCCGAACTCGGCCCGAGGTCTGATAAAAGCGGCTTTGGTTACGAAACCATCGTTCGGCAAAGACAAACAGCAAGGCAAACAACACCAGGAGGAGACTCAGTAGTGCGGCCGATTGGTAATCAAACCGTCCGGTGATTTGTTGATAAATGGCGAAAGTAAATGTTTGAAAGCGCAGGAGTGAGACCGCTCCAAAATCTGATACGACATAGAGCACCACAAGAAACATGCTGGCGACTAACGCAGGCCGGATGAGGGGAAGCGAGACGCGAAAAAACGTTTCCCACCGTGTGGCTCCTGTGGCTTGCGCGGCTTCTTCAAAGGACAGATTGAAATTTTGAAACGCCGCACGGGCCAATAAGTAGACGTAGGGAAAGGTATTGAGCGTCATGACCACAAGCGCTCCCGTAAAACTATAGGGAGAAGGAATGCGGGCCTCCGGATACGTGAGCCATTGCCAGGCTTGTTCGACCGGTCCCGCGGTGTCTAGCAGATAGGTATACACATAGGCCAAGACAAAGGACGGAATGGCTAATGGCAACACAAACCCCCAATCCCAAAATCCTCGTCCCCAAAACTGATACCGGGTGATCACCCACGCCGTGG
>JAOUQB010000116.1 GCA_029879555.1 Nitrospirota bacterium
CGATGGCGCTGATGGTGGGCACGGCTGGGTTGCCTCATGTCCTAATCCGTTTCTACACCGTGCCCAATGCAAGTGCGGCAAGGTGGAGTGCTATGTGGGCGTTGATTTTTATTGGCCTCCTCTACACCACTGCGCCGGCGGTGAGTGCCTTTGCGCGTGTGAACATGATCGAGACGCTTCACGAAAAGTCCTATACGGACGCGCCTCAATGGTTTAAGAGCTGGGAGGGAACCGGACTGATTGTCTTCAACGATCGCAATGGCGACGGAGTAATTCAGTACAGTGGCAACCCCGACACGAATGAACTGACGGTAGATCGAGATATTATGGTGCTGGCCAATCCTGAGATTGCCAAACTCCCTGCCTGGGTGGTGGCACTGGTGGCTGCTGGCGGCCTCGCCGCCGCGCTCTCGACTGCTGCGGGTTTACTCCTCGTGATTTCGGCCTCGGTCTCCCATGACCTGCTGAAATCTGTCATGTGGAAAGACATGCCACAAAATATCGAATTGCGGATGGCTCGCATCGCGGCGGCTTTTGCGGTGGTTGTGGCTGGAATTCTTGGCATTTATCCACCGGGGTTTGTCGCGCAAGTCGTGGCATTTGCCTTTGGCCTGGCCGCAGCCAGTTTTTTCCCAATCTTACTGCTCGGCATTTTTGACAAGCGCACGAGCAAGGAGGGCGCGATCGCAGGGATGCTGATCGGGATTGGATTTACGACGGCCTATATCATCTGGTTCCGATTTGTGGATCCAACGGCCACGGCCGACCGATGGTTATTCGGGATCAGTCCCGAAGGAATCGGGACCATCGGCATGGTGCTCAACTTCATCGTGGCCATCACCGTCAGTCGTTTTACCCCGCCGCCACCGCTCGTCGTTCAAATCATGATTGAAGATATCCGCTCCCCAAGCGGAAATCGGGATAGTTAGAGATTCAGCCGATCATGGCGATTTGAAATCTTCCACTTGGATGAACTTCCGTTGATACAGTCGACCATGGAAATTTCTGCTGATGACCAAAATAATGATTTGCCAGAAGGCGTCAATCTGGTTTATCTTTTCCAGTTTACATTTTTCCTTCCTAACCCAAGAGAGTTGAAAAATTTCCCGATTATTCACTGAAGACGGAGATGAAAGTTGTGGACACGCCCCCTGCTGTGAATGAGGATTTACCGACTATGAATAATGATACGTCAACGGTTTCCGGAATACGGCGTCTTCTCTCGTTTTTCCGAAAGATAGGGTTGTCATGGTTTGACGGTGAGGCCAAAGCCGGGCTGGTGCTGGATGCAGAGAGCAAGCAGATGGATCGGGTTCGGACTATTCCATTTTTTCTCATGCACCTGGCTGTTCTCACAGTCTTGTGGGTTGGGTGGAGCCCGGTGGCTCTGGCCACGGCTGTGTTGTTCTATGTGGTCCGGATGTTTGCAATCACGGGCTTTTACCATCGGTATTTTTCACATCGCACCTTTCGGACTTCACGTGGCATGCAGTTGGTGTTTGCGATCATTGGGGCCTCGGCGGCGCAACGTGGACCTTTATGGTGGGCCGCCAACCATCGCGTCCATCATGCCCACCCTGATCAGCCTGCCGATGTGCATTCTCCGGTTCAACACGGACTGTTGTGGAGTCATATGGGGTGGTTCTTAGCCCAAAATCAGCTTGCCACAAAGATGACTCGTATCAAGGATTTTGCCCGCTATCCCGAATTACGTTTTCTCAATCGATATGATGTGCTGGTGCCGATCATCTTGGCTGTGGGCTTGTTTCTGTTTGGTACCTGGCTGGGGAGTGTCTATCCAAGTTTAGGGACGAATGGGTGGCAAATGCTTGTGTGGGGCTTTGTGATTTCCACTGTCGCGCTTTGGCATGGAACGTTTACCATCAATTCCTTGTCGCATCGGTTCGGTACCAGGCGGTATGCTACTGCCGACAATAGCCGGAACAACGTGTGGTTGGCGCTTCTGACCTTGGGTGAAGGTTGGCATAATAATCACCACCAGTATTCCAGTTCGGCCCGGCAGGGATTTCGATGGTGGGAAATTGATATCACGTATTATCTTCTGCGTGGGCTACAACTCTGCGGTCTTATTTGGGATATTCGTCCCGTGCCTGCCTGGGTGTTGAATCAACCGGCTTCAAGTCAGGTAGCTGGGGATCCTGACTCCGAAAAAATTGCCGTTTAAGACTTTCCGCATTCGACCCTGTATTTTACCTTCCTTTTGCTCCAAAGATTTTGGCCTCAATCACCAAGTATTCGGGTAATTTCTGATAAGAGTTCCCGATCTTCGTAGGGTTTTGAGAGCGTGACACGTGCTCCGGCTCTCTGCGCTTCCCTAAAAAGATCAGAAGAAGGATTTCCAGTAAGTAGGATGAGAGGTGGGCGGCTTGTACTTGGTTGTTTGGCAAGTGCTTGAATCAATTCCAAACCCGTCATGACAGGCATGGAATTGTCGGTAATCACGAGATCGAAGTGTTTCGTTTGTAAGGTTTCCAACCCGACCAAGCCATTTTCAACTTCTTGGCAGGCGTACCCTTGCATCTCCAGCTTTTCTCGGAGGAGAAGTCGTCCCGGTTCGAAATCATCGACAATAAGAATTTGTCTCATATCCTCCCTCTGTATATGGCACGTCACCCATGCGTTGGTGGGAGTATCATGATGGATTCAATTGTTGCCGATCGACATAGGCCGAGAAAATGAGGGTGCATTTCTTAGCTAGAAGATTGACATCAATTGGCTTCAGCAAATAGTCATTTGCACCCAGTTCGATGGCCTGAATTAATTTCTCCTTATTGATTTCTGCACTCATGGCAATAACCGGAATGTTCGGATACTGTTCCTGAATGTGTTTGAGCATGGTTAAGCCATCCATGACGGGCATCTGGATATCCATCAAAATTCCGTCGATGGCCATTCTTTCAAGGATCGCGATCCCCTCGGCCCCATTTCTGGCGACTGTCACATAGAATCCTAAAAACATCAGTCGATCTTGCAACATGAGACTGATGTCCTCTTCATCTTCGACGACCAAAATAGAAAGTGCCACGTTCGGGACCTCGTTCCTATAGATAAAGCAATCTAATTCTTCTTTGAAATCGTACTTCTGAGCTACATAAAGAAACTATTCCTACTGTGGACACTAGGCGTAAGTATTTTATAAATATATTGTCTAGGCACAGGCTAATGAGTGGAGCTATCTCAGGATGGACTAAGATCGATGATGAGCTGAAGGCAAAGCTTGTCAGCGGGTAAGAACGACAGAAATCTCGAGGTGCGCACGTCCGTGAAGGGGGTATTGGCTGAGAGAAGAAATCTAAGGGTTCTCCTCTTGGGAGATGGTTGCAAAGCGATAGCCGACGCCGGAGTCGGTGAGGATGTATTGGGGCCGTGCCGTATTGCGTTCGAGTTTTTTTCGAAGCTGTCCAATGAACACACGAAGGTATTGGGCTTGATCGGCATAGGCTTCGCCCCATATGGCGGTGAGGAGTGTGCGGTGTGTGAGGACTTTTCCGGAATGTTGGATCATGTATTTCAGGAGATCATATTCCGTTGGGGTGAGCTTTACTGGTTCATTGTTTAGGCGGACTTCACGCCGTTCAAAGTTGATTGAGAGACCGCCACTTGTAAAAACCGGCTCAGAACCGGACAACATCATGGTCCTTCGCAATGCCGACTTAATCCTGGCTGCCAATTCCTCCATGCCAAAGGGTTTGGTGACGTAATCATCGGCACCTGCTTCCAGTGCGTTGACCTTTTTCGGTTCATCACCAATGGCTGAAAGGACAATAATTGGGACTGAAGATTGTTCACGGATGTGGCGAGTCAGTGTAATCCCGTCCATGGAAGGGAGCAGGAGATCGACGATGACGACATCTGGCGTTCGACGGGCGATGGTTTCAAGCGCTTCTTCTCCCGTTGCGGCGGTGAACACGGCATATCCTTTGTTCTCCAAATTGACTTGCAAAGAGCGACGGATTTGTGGCTCGTCGTCGACCACCAGTATTCGGGCGCCTGAATTCATGGTTTCGGTTCCCCTTTGTGTAATCCTTCAAGTGAAAAAGTTGCCATGGCTTCAGTGGCTGGTATCGTAAACGCGATCGTCACATTTTTGCCCATCGATTCAGCCCAAATACGGCCACCGTGGGCTTCAATGAGCCCTTTGCATATGGCCAACCCCAGGCCTGTGCCACGAATCTGTTCTTCAGATGGTGATCGACGGCGATAAAAGCGATCAAAGATACGTTCTAAATCTTGTGCCTGAATAGGTTCTCCGGTATTGGATACCTCGACCTCAATCTGTTGGGGGTCAACGCGGACGAGAAGTCGAATCGGGGATTCTGGCGGTGAATACTTCACCGCATTATCGAGCAAATTGATGAGCACTTGCTGTATTTCCACTGCGTCGACAAATACCGGAGAGATGTCCTCAGGAATCTGTATCTGGAGGTCCCGCGTTTCAAAGTATTGTTCCGTACGACGAAGCGCACCTTCCAAGAGATCTTCGAATAGGTGCCACTCTCGGTGAGGTATCAGCGTGCCGGCCTCAATCTGAGACATGTCTAAAAGATTATCAACCAGCCGACTCATGTAATTGATTTCCTGGTCAATGCCATTGAGGGCCTCTTGTTGTACCTCGTTCACCTTGTTTGACGGATTCCCCATAATATTGGAAACCGAGGTTTTGATGGCGGTGAGTGGAGTTCGTAGTTCATGGGAAACTGATGAGAGCAAGGCTGACTTGAGATCATCGCTTTGTTGAAGGGCATTCATCCGTTTTGCCTCGCTTTCCCGTAAACGCTCTTCTGCTTGTTTTCGTTCGGTAATATCCACATTTAAACCATCGAGATAGAGAAGTTGCCCGGCATCGTCGAATATAAATCGGCCACGCGCCAGGATCCATTTCATTTTTCCGTCACTGGTGATGATTCGATGTTCATTCTCATATGGAAGATGTTTGGCAAGTGCCTCCTGTACGTTAGCCCAGACTTGCTCATTTTCACCAGGAGCCAGTAAAGAATCGTAGTTGATATTCCCACTCAGGAGATCCGAAGCTGAAAAACCCGTGACCTCTTCAATGCCATCGCTGACATAGACGGCGGTCCAGTTTTTGTTATTGAGGCATCGGTAGGCAAATCCTTTTGGTAACTGTCCTAGTACACTTTCAGTCAGTGTTTTCCATTCTTGCAAAGCTTTTTCTGACTCCTTGCGCTCGGAAATGTCTTCACACACAATCAAGACAACCAGCTCTTTTTCTTGGTTATACACGGCGCGTGCGACTTCTTTTACCCATAGGACACTCCTGTTCTTCCGGACTTTACGATATTCCCAAGAAAAGACGGTTAAAGGGTTTTGTAAACAGGTCTCAAACCGCTGGAAAACTCGAGGCCGATCTTCTTCCAAAAATAAATCAATGACGGGTAACCCTACCAAGTCCGCAACAGCAAATCCGAGCTGTTGGGCACCGAAATGATTCACGGATAAAATCTTTCCATTTTGAGCGACCGTGAAATACATTGATGGGTTGTCCTCATATAATGCCCGGTAGCGTTCTTCACTTTGTCGTAGAGCTTCCTGCGCGTGTAGACGTTCAGTAATATCATTTGAGATCCCCAAAAGGTACTGAGGGTTTCCTTGATCATCGAGTAGGGGAATTTTCTTGGTATGTAATTGCCTGATGCCATGTGATTTCGTTTGGATAGGTTCCTGGATAATGTTCACCAGATGTTTTTCAGTTAAGACTTCTTGATCTTTCATGATAAAAAACTCGGCTTGTTCCTTGGGAAAGAGATCATAGTCCGACTTTCCCAATATTTGTTCCCTTGAAGATTCGAGTAGTTCCTCGCCGGCTTTATTCAGGCGAACAAAACGGAGGTCCTTTGCTGATTTTACGAAAATCATATCGGGAATGTTCTCGATAATAGAGTTTAAAAAGTTTTCACTCGCTTGCAACGCGGACTCTGCGTGCTTTCGTTCATCAATTTCTTTTTCTAATCGACGACCATCTCGGACCCCCTTGCTGGTAACAAACATGCCCAACCAACCAATAATAATCGCGATAAGGATCTCCCATTTGACCATCGAGGTGATGGCTGCCTCAGAATAGTCATCAAATTGTTTCACGGCCTCGTCGGCAGTCCGAATCGTCAGGGCATGTTGGGTGCGAAGGGTGAGAAGTTGCGGCCGAAATTCTGGATGGTCAGGAGAAAGCAAAAGGAATTGATCGGCAAGTTGGAATATTCGTGTGATGTATTCCTGTTGTTCCCGGAGTTTTTCTTGAATTTTTTGTGTGGGCGCGGCTGGTATCGTTTTCCGTTGCCCAGTTTCAGCATTCGACGCGACCGATCCTCCAGTCATGAGCGTAGTGAGCGTTGAAGTAATGAGTGCTCTTGTCGAGGCGTAATCCGTTGCAATTCCCTGACTTGTGAGGAGTATTTCATTTATATGTTTTTGGATTAGCATTCGTTGGCGACCGGCTAAGTCAATGACAAATGCATTCGACTGGCCTTTTTGAAGTGTCGTCATGGTGTAGACGGACATGCCCACCAGGACACTCAAAAACATAATCGTAAGGATGGTGAATCGGCGACTGACAGTAGACCTTTTAGATATAGGGCTGCTAGAAGCGAGGTTCATAGTCGATGTCCTTCATGAGCCGAATGCAATGATTGAGGCTTGCGGTTCATTTGCTTTTCCCTATCATCATAATACTGTGTAGTGGGTGCTCCGCAACCCTGTCGGTGAATGGTAGAAGCTGGTCTGAGGAGAAAAACAATGTGGCATGAGGGAAGGGCACAAAATGGAATTATGGCTTTATGGTGTTGGTTGTATATTGGCTTGGAGCACCATTTAAGGCTTCAAGCTCACGATCCTTGTTCTTTATTCTCCAAAAGCGAATTTTATTCTGTTCAAATTTTTAAAGTGGGCATTCATGTAGGCCATTGTCAAAGAACGTGTTCTCTGCCCCCTCAATTTACGTAGCAGACTTTTTTGTGATCCATTCTTTAAATGGCGTGAATCGTGGACGAGGCCTTGGACAAAGGCGCTGCGATTTGAGCCGTAAGTGAGGCGACCGTGGAAAAATGGTGGCTCAGTTCCATGGCCCGATGTTGGGAGAAGATTCCTTCATTGGAAATCCCGGTGGCATACATTCGTGTGGTGTCGACTGAGTAGATGGTTATGAGTTCGGGGATCAGCGCCTTTATCCACGCCACATCGTTTCCTGCTCGGCCGTGTTCTTGAAACTGTTCGCTCTCCCTTTCATCATTCCAATGTTTATT
>JAOUQB010000008.1 GCA_029879555.1 Nitrospirota bacterium
GGTATAGCTGGAATTTTTAATGTGTGTTTTATCGAAATCATAATCGAGCACTAAGGCCATTTTATATAGTAACTCGACGAGCAGATCGATCCTTTTAACACCCCACTGTTCTCCCGTAATGTCTTTGTTTCCTAACAAATCAAGGTATTCTTTCCAAGCCTCAATTACCGCTTTTTCCTTTTTATTTTCTCTGTCGAATTCGAGATCTATCCGGTTTAAAGCCACAACGTGATCCCATGATACCGTGTAACCGCGAGTTGCCATCAGTGTCTTGAACACTTGTAGCTTTCTCTCTCTGACTTCCTTCCTGTTGTCCAGATAGCGGGTTAATTGAACGGCCACTATTGGCCCTATCAAAACCGCTAAAATCATAAATCCATCGGCAATCGTCATTTCTATGAACTCCGATTTATAAGACTTTGGGAAACTTTATCTTAATTCAGTTAAATGAGGAAGGTTTTCGATATTAATTATTTCCACAATAACGGTTATCTGACCAAATCATAGTCTTTTGCCCGTTGTAAATGATTGGCGGCTTGGTGGAAGCGATACCAGCCATTTTCAATAAAGCCCCCTGCCCTATTAAACCGCCGATACAAGCCGTCACCTTCAATGATCGAGGATGGAAAGGCAAAGAGAAAAATATCCCCTTCGACATACGCCGAGCGGAAGGCCATTCCCGGCTTGATGTCTTCGCGGGACATGCCCCATACGCCCTCCCTGCTCTATTGGTCTGGCGTCTTGTCATCTTTCGGGAACAACACCACGTCACCGGAAACAGCAATATTACCGGGTAATTTTAAAGAAATGCTGCCTTTGTCGTTTTGAAACGCGGTGCCGACCGTGGTCCATGCGGTTTGTTCCTTCCCGTCTTTGTCTTGATATTTTTCAGGGACCGCAATTTTATATTGAACGTTCTCAGCCATGGTCATTACTCCTACTCAGTGGTGAATTGATGGAATCCACCTAGCCAGATTCGCCGTGAGCCGTCCAGCAAAAAACGCCTATGAAGAAAAACGGGTCCCTATCCCCTCCCCCGCATGCCTTTGGAAGACAAAAACAAGCCTGACATGCCTTCGGAGCCGACACGTTCACGAGAGCGCCACCCGGAACGGATAGTCAAGGGCAGAAGCGTGAGCGTCCCTTGACGCCGTGAGGATGGGGCTAGGCACTCTTCGGCGAAGAAGGAAGAAAGCAGCTTCGGTCATGTCCCGATCTTTCCCCCTGCTCCCCTTGAAGGCAAAACGAGGTTCACCACAAAGCACGGTGGTCCGAATCTTGCGCCTTTTTACCCTTTAAAGCCGCATTTTCTTTCTTTCCTTCATCTGATCTTTTCATAAGTCTTTTTTTTAACTTTATCGAGGTTTGGGGAGATCATATTTTAAAAGGCCATGCGGAGCATGGGGCGTAGTGAGCCAGAGGCGAACGAAGGGTAGGCGTCAATTTATGAATGCGACTGGCGTAGCGTTCCGAAAACGCGAAGCCGAGGAGCCACGAATGAGCAAAGGAAGATGGGTACCGACTGATGAGAGGAAATGGTTGTTAGGTGGGACACGGACAAGATTAAAAGAGATTATAATAAGGTTAAAGAATAAGAGGCTTGGCAGGGTTAAAAAAATTTTAAAAATCAATAACTTATGGATTACTTAATGTCCCGAAAACCTATTACTTTTGTCCAAATTGTCCTGAAAACCTCTATCTTTGTGGGTGAAATGTCCCGAAAACCTCTATCTTTATTGGGAAAATGTCCTGAGAACCTATCTCTTTTGTGTTGAAATGTCCTGAAAACCTATCTCTTTGATCTAATTAAACAAGGCCGAATCTGTGGATATCACTCCCCTATTCCTCAAATGTCCCGAAAACCTATATGTTTGTGTCCTGAAAACCTATTACTTTCTGTCCTGAGAACCTATTACTTCTGCCTGAAATGTCCTGAAAACCTATAACTATGGGCTTTTAGGCACTCTAATTTAAAAAATCCCTCGTAATTTACCTGTATTTAAAGGGTTAAATTGTCCTGAGAACCTATAACCCTGCCCGCCTTTCCTCTTAAAAATGTCCTGAAAACCTATATCCCTACAAAAGCTTTACGGTCCCTTTCTGAGAATCACGATTACGGGCATTGGCATTTTTCATTTCCTGAACAAAATCAAAACTCGGCTGCAAATGATATTTGACATTGAGCACTCGTTTTCCTGTGTTTGTAGGGGCTTTTTCTGCCTCAAAAGTTTCGAGAACATTGGCCTCAACTAATTCCTGTAAAACGCCTTCAACATAAGCCATTCTGCGGTCTTTACGCGGGTGCCTGACCAGTCCGCTATCGCGTTCAATGGTCGTTTGGGAAATCGTGTATTTATTCAGGTGGTTGGCTTGGATGTAGTTATGCGATAAACGCTTGTGGAACCACCGGGCAAGCGGAGATTTTAAATCCATCAAGGTGCCGTAATTGAATTGACGGTAAGAAATATTATTAATGCTGTCGCTGATGGGTTCTGGAAGACGGGCGCACCATAATTGTTTGGGATCGATAAGATAATCTTCGCGTGTCAGACGAGTGAGGTCTTGTAAAATGGTTCCGGTGTACAAAAGCCCTCTTCTTGAACGATCTTTTAATAGTCCGACTTCCAGCACAGTTTTTGCTAAAATTTCAATGGATTGTTTGATCTCATCAAGGCTGCGTGTTCTGCCGCGCTCCTTTAATTCCTTTTGAACCATATTGAGTGTAAACCAGACCTTGCTTTTTTTCTGTGTGGGATCGTGTTCGGCAAGTTCCCCAAATTCCCGATCTGAAAAAATCTTTTTTAACACCTCCTCAACAAGTTCTTCATCAGCCGATGGATAATAATCCGTCGAGGTACCGTCCTTGTTCTTAATTTTGACTGGCTGAATAATAACCTTGCAGTGCAAAGGTTCTGGACGGTTTGCATAGGTCGGCGTATACACAAACTCTTGCTCATACAGGGGCAGATTGCCTTTCTCATCACGCATACTGGCTTGAATACGGCCCGCTACCGCATATTTTGGGATGGCGTCCCACATCTCGATGGTGTTCGAAAGGTCTTTCGAATCACCATAGAAATTTCTGAACATACTTAGCTGTTCAGAAATTTGTGGTTTTTTTGGTGGCTGACGCCGTTTTACGGTGAGAGCTTTACTCATTTGGTTTCATATTTTTCAAACAGAAGGTCTAAGGCTTCATCTATCAGGTCTGGCCCTTTTTTTCTAGAGGCATGTTTTTGAGTGGCGACAAGGATATCAAACTTTTCTGCTCTATCCTTAGTCGGATGAAAGCCTTTTTGAATGCGATCGAGAAACGGCATTTTGTCACTAGAGGTTTTCACTTCCAATTTCAGCTTCTTTTCCTTGGGCTGTGGAACGGCGGTATTCACTAAATTCCCCTCCCCTGCTCCTTGAGTTTTTGAACGGTCCTGTTCTTTTTTCATCCAATCGAGCGGCACTTCGTCGGTTTGTGTTTTAGGCATGGGCTTTTTCCTTTTCTAATTGGGTGTCCTTAAGGGAACTTTGCGAACTGAGCACAGCGGAAAGAATGGCTTCAAATTCTTTTCGGCTATCTTTGACGCGGTAGGATTTATTCATCTTGGGATCAAAGATTGAGCGGTATTCCTCTGCCGCCTTTGAATACACCCCGCTACGATGAATTTCAAAGGCCCCTGCCCGCTTCATGGCTTTAATCACCGTTCGCTCTAAAGGTAATAATGGATTACCGTCTGTAATTATTTGAATAATCCGGCGCGTGGGATTAGTGGCTTTTTCTGCCCGTTCTAAGGCATCAACAAAGGTGGCATATTGAGTGCGGTCGGCCTTGGTCGGAATAATGACCGTGGGTGCGGGTGGAACTTCCCAATCGGCAGCGACATGATCGGCAATGACCAAATCATATTCATCCCCGTCGGTCGGGAAATGAGAATCGACGATAAAGGGTAAATTCCCTTCTTTATACGCCAGCATGGCCGTACCTTGCGGGTCACGACAGAGCACAAACGGCTTCATGTCATGGATCGCAACGGCGGCAGCGGCAAGATTGAGCGCAATCATGCTCTTCCCCTGCCCGCCTTTCGGATTCCAGATGGATACAACTTTCATATTTTTCTCTTTTCGTAGGAAGTTAGAAACGGAAGGACACGATAACGGATGATCGTAGGGCCATAATAAATCAAGATCGTAGGATACTCAATAAATAATTTCGTATAAACGTACGTTTTTTATTTAATAATAAATTACGTTCGTATTTTAATAGGTTTTCATCTTGTGACGGTTTAATTTTCTGGTTTTCGTAATTTCTTTATTTCGTAGGAACGTACGTTCTTATTTTAATAGGATCATCCGAACTAATTTACGGCAGATAACAATATCGCATTATTCTACGATCATAATTTCGTATTATTTTAATTTAATACGTTGATACGGTCTGATGATTTGATGATCGTAGGGTAGGAGACATTACCGATCAAAAGACGGCCCGGAATCCGGCTCGGGGCCGTGACCGCGTGAGCGGTCATTGACGGCGCGTGGGGCAGGGGCATCCGGCGTGTAGGGCCGGAAGTCCTCGGTTTCCTGATCATGCGAAGGCGGGGAGGGGGGTCGTTGCCGTTCGACTTGGTGCCGCTGTTCAAGGGCGGCAAGCTGTTCTTGGGCGTTACGATCAAAAAAGCCTGTTCGCTCTCCTTGCCTTCGTTCAATATCCTCTAAATTCAGCCGTAGCGCCTCCACACGCTCAAAAGCCTCCTGCTGACGGCCCGACAATCGGCCCATGAAGGTTTGGGCCTTCCTGAGGTCGTCTTGGGCTTGTGTGAGGGCGTGTTGTGTCCCGGCCTTATCGTAAAAGGCTTTTCCGGTCGCTTCCATCTCGGCTCGCCGTTGGTCAATCTGGGCTTCCAAGGCGCGGCGTTCATCCAAGTGTTTCAGATGCAGGGCATTGTGCCGCTGGGCGAGTAGGGCGGTCCGATCTTCGGCGGCTGCGCCCTTCTCGCGTGGCGGCTCCTTGTGGCGTGAAAGGGCAAGAGCGGCCTTGCGCTGTTGCTCGGCAGCAATCAGGCGTTTTTCGCGCTCGATAGCCAAGTCGATAATCTTTTCCTGCTGCTCCAACTCAGCCAATTCCCGGTTCCAGTATTCGGCTTGGCGGTTCTCATCCCCGATGCGAGTTTCTTCCCCCCGGCGCTCCATTTCGGTGGCATCCGGACCAAGATGCTTGGTCGGCTTTTGCTGCATGCCGCGTTCTTCAAAACTGCGGCTATCCACGCGGTCCTGAGAGCCAACCCGCTCCAAAGCGAGATTAAGCGCCTCAGCCCATGCTTCGCGGTCTTGGACAAGGCTTTGTTTGTGGTTCCAGTCCCGGTTTTTGTTGGCAAATTCGCCATGGTTATTCAAGGGGCGAAGGGTCAACAAAATATGGGCGTGGTAGTTCCGGTCATCACCACCTTTGCCCGGTGCGTGATACGAAATATCGGCAATCATACCCTTGGACACGTAGCGATCTTGGGCGAAGCTGCCAAGCAAGGCGCGGCGCTGTTCATGGCTCAGTTCATGGGGTAGGGACACTTCCACTTCACGGGCAAGCTGGGCGTCTTTGCGGGTTTCCTTGGCCTCGACCGTATTCCACAATGTGGCCCGATCTGTGGCCCAATCCGGCGCATCATCCGGGGTGATGATTTCGCTTTCGATCACCCCGCCGCGCCGAGAGTATTTATGGTCTAATCCCGTGGTGGAATCGTGGATGTCCTGGGCAGCACGGTAGGCTGCGCAGGCGGTAACGCTTCGTCCTGTTGAACGGCCAATCACCTTGGCCGAGTAATGGTAAATTGCCACAGAGACGCGACCAGTTAGAAGATACTCAAGGTTCGTAAACGAGAGAAGCGAGAACCGCTCCTTTCAAGCACACGTTACGCAGTAATGTATAAGTGCGCCCTTACGGGATTTAACCACCACACAATATCACAAGATATTGACCCCAATCTACCAACCGCGCTAAGCTCAACCCGATTCATCCACAACCGATGATTCCAAACACTAACGCCACGCCACAACCACGGAGCAACCCACACACGAATCAACCCCTCACTTTGGAGTAACTGCGTATCATGACTGATAAACCAAGCATCAAATCTATCCACAAGGCCACTACAACCGATGATTCACAATCAAAGCCCCTAACCCGCCTTGAAAAGCTCGAACAACAACGAGCGAAAATCGCCAAGCAAATTGCCCTTGCCAAAAACCGAGACAAGCAAACCGAACGCAAACTCGACACACGCCGCAAAATCCTTGTCGGCTCCACCCTCATGACCGAAGCTGAAAGCAAACCGGAACTCTACGATCAAATTACCCGGCTCCTCGACCGCTATCTCACCCGAGAAGACGACCGCAGACTCTTTCCCGATATCCCACCACAACACCGGAAAGAAAAAACAGAAGACAAGCAAAAGGCGACCGCTTAATAGCGGTCAATCTTCAAAAAGAAAAAGACCCCGATCTTAGAAAAGATCGAGGCCTGAAAGTAACGATTATTTAGGTTTCGGTATGCGTAGAACCACCTCTCTTCCATTATCCAGGCGAAGATTAAATCCTTTCTTATCTTTATGTACCCACGCGGCCCCGGTGCGGGTCCAGAAGGTTTTATCCTGGCCTTCCTTCTTTGTGACGTAATAGGCATATAAGCTAGGTGCTGCGCCTTTTTTCGTTGAGTTTTCTGTATTTAACATTTTTCGTCTCCTTTAAGTTCCCTGACTGATCCATTTCAGCCATTAAGGCCTGTTCACCACCAGGAACCGAGGAAGCAAATCCAGAAAAAAATTCATCTTTATTTTCCTTCCTAGACCTTCAAAAATGTAAAAAAAGTGCGTGGTTTTTCTTGAATCGCTTCCGCCTGGTGGTAGACCTTAAAGATGGCTGATATGGGTCCGGGGCAAGGACCGGGAAGACATAAAAGTGAATACTGACAAACAAAAAAAGATTGCGCCTGGCTAATCGCCAGGCACATTTTTATGGCCTCATAGCCGGCCGGGCCTAGCATACAGGGCAACAGTGATATAAAGAAAAAAGGGTTTTACTGCCGGTATGATGATCGAGGGGTTTCTGTAAGCCATTCTATTTCCAGAACAGATTAATATTTCTTACATCATACGTATTTATACTATATTCTGGTAAAAGGAAAAACGATGAGAAGGCAGATAAGACAATGGGGTTACGGGAGATATTTCGGTCTAATACTTTGCAGGATTTGGCGTCAGGCTGGCGATTTAATAAACACTACAATGCTCGACGTGGAAACTATGTAGAAGACCAAGGATTGATGATGCGCGGTATTGATAAGCTTTTAAAGCAATTTGCCAGTGATGAAGACTTGGCCGATTGGAATGACGATCAACGGGATTTTGTGTGGTCGGGCGAAGATTTGCTTAATCGGGATGATGGGCCGAGTTAAGATTTCACGGAAAAGAATTTTCTGGGCAGGGCGGTAAGACAAATTTTTTCTTGGGATTTCTCATAAATGATTTCACGTCAATATCTTTGATATTGATCTGAGAAGGGTCCTGGCAGGGCTTTCGCTCCAAACTAAATTGACTGATTTGAGTTTCGGGTTCTTGAGGCACCTCTTCTATATCGCCTCTGGGAAGACCCAATTTATCTGCTAATGGGATAACATATTTTTTAGTTTCTTCCTCCAAAAGTTCCTGAAAACTGGGCGTTTCATTTGTATAGGAGGCTAGGATTTTGGGCATCTCTTCCTTCATCAGAGCAACTACAGCATTTTGCTCTGGTGTTAAAGTTTTTCCCTGTTGCCGGGCATTAAAAACTTCGAAAACCTGATTATCTTCAAATAATTTTTGAATAGCTTTTCTGGTTATTTTCTCAATATTCAATTCTTTTTTTGCCGCCGTATATGCTTCAAATTCCTCTTCATAAATATCCTGAAAACTTGGCGTAGCGTTCGGCGGATAGGAATTTTCCACGTCTTTTATCTTCTCCAGCAATGCGTCAGCTTCGGCCATTAGGTTAGGACTTTCATAATTGCCATTGTGGAATTCGTAAAGGTTACTATCTTCGAGAAATTCCTTAATAGCCTTTCTGGTGTCTTCTTCATTATTTCCTTCTTTACCATTTACATAGGTGGTGACTTTCGTTAATCCCGTGGGATAGGTAATCGTCACTTCACCAGAGAGAACATCATGCGTCCAGGTGCCTTTGAAACGATTCCCA
The DNA here is from genome assembly GCA_029879555.1 of Nitrospirota bacterium. GTDB lineage: Bacteria > Nitrospirota > Nitrospiria > Nitrospirales > UBA8639 > Nitrospira_E. The sequence continues at coordinate 8,218 of JAOUQB010000008.1, forward strand.
TCTGGATTGATTTCTATGCCAGGGCCGTGGCGCAGGTCATTTTCAAATACACCCTCATGAATGATGCCATTGGCTAAGATATATTTTCCTTGGCCATGCCGCGTTTCTTTTTCGCCAATTTCGCCAACATATTGGCTTTTATCTTTGTAGTTGATCGTGCCCTGAACCATTTTATTATTTTCATACATGCCGGAAACCCTGATAACCGGACCTAAATTTTTGGAAGTGTATTGTCTTGTAAAGGGGCCATGGGAGACATCATCTTTGTACATGATAGTTATCACAACATTTTCAGTGGTGATTGTATGAATGCCTTGTTTTTTCCCTTGGACATATTTTCCGGTTATAGTAGCGCCTTCCTCTGCGTATGTTTCTGTGAACTGGCCGTGTTTCTTACCCGAATCCCAGGTTCCAACCATTTTCGTCCCTTCTTTGTTAGATAAAGTGCCGGCTCCGTGCGGTTTACCGCTTCGAATATGCCCGGTAAAGGTTTTGCCATCTTCGGTAATTGTTCGGATAGGTGGCTCTGGCGATTTTAACGACTGGCGTACTTGCGGCCAAATATAAACCAAGGCCGCCAATCCAAAAAGAACTAGGGTAATCAAGACGCCTTTATGCTGAAAGAAAAAACTTCGGGCTTGGTCAGTCGGTGCGACAGGAAGAGGGGTGGCCGGCCTTGGCGGGGCCGATGAAGTTTTTTGCAGCTCGTCGGCCAAGAAGCCATACGCTATTTTAACCTGGTCCTGAAAATCCGCATGAATATTGCCTAACCGGGTGGAATAAGCGGCTTCCAATTCTGCGGAAGAAAAAGGCTCTGAGAGCCGTAAGAGTTTCAGGGCTTTGGTTCTGTCCATAACGCTAAGCCAGCTTTAGCCTTTCATATACCGCGTTTAATTCTTCGGCCGGCAAATCATTCAGGTTTTCGATAAAGGCCGTTTGTAAATCTTCTTTGGTAAAGGGATCAGGCAAAGCCAAGGCTTTTAAATCTTGGGTGCGGGTATTGGTGCTTTGATGGGCTTGGATCATCTTCGGGTCTTTGAGAATATAGTAGGCTTGTTCTAAATCAGGCAACACATCACCATGGACGGTATCAATCAGGCCGGCATATTTTTTCCGCAACTCCTGGACGGTGAAACTTTCGCTTAATCCCATGAGGTCCAGGGCATCTTGATAGGCTTCAGCATCATTGGTTACCGGCTCGTCTTCCTGAATAGGGACCGTGGCGGCCGTGACAAGCGGCAGCAATTGCAGTTCTGGAAATGTGATGGCGGCCGGCAGATCAAACGGCAATGGAGGCAGGGCTTCAACAGGTATATCAAGCCTAGGGCCTGGTGCATCCAGTAATTCCCCGATCAGGGGTTTGGCGGCATGCTTTTCCGCTGCCTTAAGAAGGATCGGGCTGTTGGAGCCAAAATAGTTTGTGGTGGTCCACCCATAATGAAGGGGCTTAGCAGCCGGCCCGGTAAAATCCGGGTCAGGGTCGTACATACTTTTATCAAATAATTGAAAATAGGGCACTCGCTTGACCACAAAAGGGTCTTCCCCGGTCGGGAAAATCAGACCAAATTCACGAGAACGGGCAAATTCTTTTTCAAGTTCGCTCGGATCAAGTAGGGGCCTGATTTGATAGGACGAGGAGGTGCGGTAATTTGCGTTTTGACCCCATTTTTTCTCATAGGCCATTTGTGACACATCATCGACCATGGAACGGGTATTGCCGAGTTTTTGCATTACATAGTCTTTCGTGCCTTGGCCGGCCAGAGAAAACACCTGTACAGCCGCCGCATTTTCCATGAAGGTTTCCCAATTCTTCCCATAGAGGTCTTGAAGCTGTCCGATATTTTGTAAAATAGGCCAGAGCTTGACGCCGATACCGGCAACGTAGCCGGCCGCTTTTTCAAGGATCGGCATATGCCCCAATGAATAAAATTCATCAAGAATAAATAAGGTTTTGCGTGAGCGATTGGCCCTCCCGCCTTTTGGATTTTCCATGGCATAAAACGCCAATAGGATGAACAAACGGACAAAACGGTTCAGCCGCTGAAGATCATTGCCTTCTAGGACCAGGTAAATTGACACTGGTTTTGAGGGAAGATCAAACATCGAAAAATCGCTCTCACCGCCTAATAAATCCTGAACGCGAGGGTCTTCGAGGAATTTAATATGCGTGGACACGGTGCCCAGCAGGCTGCCACGGTGTTCCCCGGATGCATTGGAAAGAATGGCGGCGGATTCACGGGCTAGGCCATTACAACCTGGGTTTTGCGCCATAGTTTGTAAGATCGCCTTGAATGCCTCGGCTGGCTGGTGAAGCGCCTTATAGACCGCAACGAGGGAACGATTGCCCTCAAAGGTGGGATCGGTCAGCACATGGGCGATAAAGCCTTTAATGACTTTCTCGGCCGCTTCATCCCAGTACCGATTTTTATCACCAGAGGAGACGATTAACGCACTGGTGATAATATCAATTTGCTTCACACAATCCGGCGAATAAATATCAATCTCTTGCAACGGGTTGTAGCGCCGGTGAAGATTTCTCACACTGGTTTTGGAGTAGGGGTCGATGACATGAACACCTTGTTTATGATGGTCGGCCCGTTTTCGAGCCGTGACTTCGGTATTGCTGCCTTTAGGGTCCAGGCAAATGATATTGTCCGACCAAAGCAACAGATTTGGAATGATATAAGATATGCCTTTGCCGCCACGTGAGCCGGCAATGGTGACAAAATGCCGGTCATCATCGAGGCCAATAAATAAATTGCCGTATAGGGACTTTCCCAGGAGGAGGGCGCTTTTGTAATAAGGAAATTCCCATTCTTTCCAAAACCCGGCGAAACTACTCGATCCACCCAGGCCAAAGGCAGCGCGTCGAAAATGATCACGTAGCCGCGTGGTTTTTTTGGCGACTTTAAAAAACCAACCCGGCTCATGAATGGTGCGAAAGAAAGAAAGAAACAGCCAATATCCGATGATGACCGAGAAAGCCGCCGGGTGGGCTGACAATACAAAGATAGGAATTGCGAGATACGCGAGATATAAGAAACTGAGATCAAATTTACCATCAAATAACACCGTTACCGGCATTAAAATCACGCTTTCCTCTGTGGCGGCTCCGCCACTTCGATCAATCCCCATAAAGGAAAAAATAAAGAACAGAAAAATGGGGGTATAGCCAAACACTAAGCCGCGCCAATCTTTCGGGTGCATGGTCTGATTGCCAAAATAATCACCGATTAGGGCTAAGGCGAACACCCCCGAACCAATAAAAAATATCCAGGCGGGGATTGAAAAGATTTCTTGAATAAAGATGAAGAGGGGAAAGGTATTGGATGATGACCAAAAGGCCGCCGTCACCATTAATATTATGGGCAAGAACAGATACATTTGAAGGCCGGTCATAAGAGCTACTAAGGAAAAAAGAAGAAGCCGGGCCGCAAATCCATCAAATTGTCGCTGGATCGGATTAATGGGATTGCTTAGAGAACGAATGAGGGGGTGAAATATGCGAAAGCCGAGAACATAAATAGTCCAATACGTACCGCCGCCAATAGCGATACAGGCAATCATTCTTAAGGCTTGATGTTCTATATAAGGAAGAAGGAAGTAATTGGCTTCAAACGCGGCATAGAAACCAAGAGCTATCGTGCCGACAATCCAAAAAAGATGAAACACAGGGGGATCCTATTATAAAAGGCTAAAATTTCTTCTGAATATCTGAATTGGGAATGTGGATTGTACCAAAAGAAACGGGCTATAGTGTATCCGCTACCATGCTGGCAAGCCTCTGGTAGTGCGACGGTGATATACCGGAAAGGCCGCTTAGTTCTAAAGGACTAGGCGGCTTTTTTCTGCGTACATAAAAAGGGGGGGTTATGCGTGAAGATGACAAGCTCTTTGAAAATGCCCCGGATTTAGGTCTGGAATTTGATAAGCATAAAAACCCAAATTCCCCGGAAAAAAATGAAGCCGAACGATTACGCGATCAGATGCGAAAAAATTTAGTCGCTGAAGAAATTCGCAATCACAAAAATACCTTAGAGCATCGGCCAGATGGCAATATGCGCCGGGAAGGGGATGCTCAAATGTTGCAAGCAAGAGTGAGACAAGAACGGCGATTTCGGGAATATCAGATTAAACGAGAGGCGGCCGCAGAACAGCAGCAACATGAACAAATGGCACGACAAAAAGAAGGGTCAGCTCAACAAGAAAATGCTCAACAACGCGCCATGGAAGAACAGGTCAAAAAACAAATATTGGCCGACCAGCAACACCAAAAAGACGTGGCTGCCCATCAACGCCAAGTGAAAGCTCAGGAACAGGTTAAGCCGCCGTCACAAAAACCGGGTAGTAAATTGGATCAGGCCAGTGTAAAACTTCAAAAGGACTTTAAAGAAGCTACGTCACCTCCACCCGAGCCGCCGGCCCCAAATCACGAACCGAAACGTTAATAACTGATGGATCAGGCTATGTTTAAAGAAGGAGATGAATTTTTTACAAAATCCGTGCGCCGTGAAGTTCCACTGCCTGGCGGAGAAACAGAAACGATTGAAATGCCGCAATGGTACTGGACCACAATGGACTGGCTTGTAGACGAATCCGATATGACCGAAGAAATGATTGTGCAATTTGGTTTAAAACATCCACAAGGAGAAGACCTGGCCGAAAATGTGAAAACCTCCATCTACGTGTTATTTCACAGTTATGATAAACAATTTAATCCGGACGAATATGACGGCACCGGCTATGATGAATATGATCCTGACCAGTTTCTATTAAAAGAAGCCATGGATTTATTAGGCATCGAAAAACCCTTTTCTGAAAAGGATTTAAAAAAACAATATATGACCAGGATTGCTAAAATTCACCCTGATCTTATGGATCAATACAATGAAGCTTTTGAATTATTAAAAAAGAATTTGATGAAAGAAAAATAAATGGAATTGCGTTTTGAAAAACTGGAAGAATGATTATGATAAAGGAGAATTTAAAATCAAACCGTTCATGTGGAATAGGCTGGTTGGCTTGCCAGACCAAAACTACAATCACAAAATTAGGGTCATCGCCAATGATAGTATTACACCATGGTCTTATTTGACGCCTGAAGAATGCGAACAACAGCGGCTACAAATGGCTTATCAATATGAAGGCCTCCAGGATGTTGAGGATTAAACAAATGGTCAGTAAAACCTATTTCTTTCGCCCATAGACGCTCACAGAGCGATCTTAACTCGAACCGCCACCTTTCCCACGGAAATATCAAAAGAGGCTATCAGGGGGTAAAATTTCGCAAAAAATTGCCCCTTTGGTAGCCCTTTTTTTTGTTATTGGGAATCCCTCCCACAGTCACAAATACACCATCAATGCTCATGCGGGGTTTGGGATGGCCACTTTGGGAAAACCTCCCACGTTTCGAAAACGGGGAAAAGAAAACCCCTGACCGCAAACGATCAGGGGTGAAAATGAACGGCTTAAGAGAGCCGTTCGCGGGTGACGGTATCGGCAAAGAAGCCTTGATGTTTCAAGTTGCGAAACCACATCCGGGCAAAGCTTTTCAATTCGGCCTTGAGGGAATTATCGACATGGGACGGCTTGCCTTGGTCATTGTAGCGGTAGACCTCCTGATACACGCCCATATAGTCATTGCGGAATGACAGGGGTTCGGCTTGTGTGGTGCCTTCATGGGAAATGATTTGAAAGACCATTTCCGGATCACGCATCAGATCACCGTTTTGGATGCCCGTATGGGATAAGGCAATTTGCCGATGACCGTCAGTGGTGGGACCGATATCTTCAATACTCAGCGGCATAAAGCCTTCGGATGTCAATTTGACGGCTTGATCCTCGCCTAAAAGGGTGAGGAGGGATGTGGCAAATGATGTATAGGTTTTCATGATTAAAGTCCTTTCGATGAAGTGATGATCCCCCGACCGGACCATCCAGCCGGGGGCAGGGAAGCCACGCTAGGCGGCTTTGGCTTTGGAAAGACGATGCTGGCGCATCCATTCCTTCGCATCGATGGCGGTATCAATAAGCGCATCCAATTCATGCGCTTGGTAGGAATGGCCGTTTTTCCACTCGCTTTGTTGTTGATACCCGATCTTGAAGGTCACCGAGAGGAACTTGCCTTTTTCGGAAGTCTGCTCCCAGATCGACGCTTGGACCCGTCCGTTTTGGATTTTGTGAACAGGTGGGTTTTTTTCTAAAGTCGCCATGATGTTTTCTCCTTTGTTGGTTGTTGAAACTTGGCTTCTCACAAGGAACGGAAGCCAATTTCATCAACCCGGAGAAAATGGTTCAGGCGAGCGCCGCCGCGCCGGGTGAGCAGCCGAACATGACAGGAATGGAAGGGACTGAAATGGATGGCGTGGGCGGTGCCGGGCGCAAGGCCCTGAAAAAACCATGAACGACAATACGAAGGGCAGGGGCCAATTTTAGGGAGTGCTAAACATCACGGAAAAGATTTGATCGGCCTTCACGGGCAATCTCGGGCATCAAGGAAAACGGCCATTTTCCCCAGAATGACAGAAAACACTCACATGGAGGAAACAGGAAGGAAAGGGCGGCTAGGCGGTGCCTTTTTTCGGTTCTTGATACGTGTCTGGATGGCGGCGGCGCATTTCATCTTCCACGGCTCGTTCAAGCATGGCTTCAATTGCGTCTTCCTTGGTCGGGGCTGTCCCGGCATAAATCATTTTACGGCCCTGTTTATCAATGAAGAATTTGTTCCCGCATTCATCCGTCTGAAGGTTTTTAAAAAATTCGGCTTCCTGTGGAGAACGGTTGTCTGTGGCCATGAAGAATTTGTAACGCTTTCACTTTGAAAGAGTCAAATACCGATAGACGGACGATTTGCTGATGCCTAGCAGACATTCGATGATGTGATAATCGTCGTTGTAGAAAACGCGATGGTATCAGGTTCTATCTTGCATTAGGGAGAACTTGATTGAAGGATCTTTTTTGGTGGTTCCTGCTTAATGGTGTTGGGCAGGAACCACCGTGAAGCCATCCTGTTTATCAATCAGTCAACAAGCATTATTTTGCCAATAAGGCTCCCACCTCGTTCCAAGATTTCAACGTTCCTAACACGGTAGGGCTTCCAAGTCGGATGTTATATTTATCTTCCTTGACCATGCGAAGGGCCAAAACCAGATTATTGAAATCCTCCAAGTTATTGGTTTCAAAGATGGTAATAAAATCGGCATCGGCCAATCCTGTGGCATGGAAGAGTTTCCGCTTGACCGTTTTTAAGTAGGCGATGGTGGGCACCGTGTGCTCCCGAATTAACGCCACACGGTCTTCCTTCGATAGATTCCACCATTCCGCGCTTTTTCTGGTGGGCATCATAATCATGTAGGTCGATGGATCACCCTCATATTTGGCGGCTTTGAGTTGAGCCAAGAGGTCCGGGAAATCTGGCGCATAATTCAACCCTTTAGTGATGCCGCTGATGGTGAATTCCAAATCGAGGTGGCGTCCTAGCCCTGTCCCTGCAAGCTGAGTGAGCAGTTCCTGATTGATCTTCGCCTCCGAGGATTGGAGCCGAATGAGGAAATGGGAATCGGTTGTCAATCCATACGTCCAATACGAATCGAAGGTGATCCGATCCTTAAAGGACTCAACCAGCGCTGTTGCTTCCTGAACCCCTTTGGTCTTTTCGTCAGAAGATAGCGTAGTCCAGGTCGGTTCAACCTCGAACAAAGCAAACGTGCCATGCACTGGGGCGTCTGCCGCGATGGTTCGCTCTGGATTGCCCGCAAAAAACACCAAGACACTCATCAATACAAAGGTGAAAATCTGCATTAAAACCCCCTCCTTAAAAGGTAAAGAAATGGTGGATAACTATAGGATGTCTACCGATAGCGTATTACGTTACAGGGTATTTTTTCCAGAGGAAAATGGCTCACTTTGATTTCTGAAACATAGGAAAGCCGTTTCCTTTAAAGTGATTATGTATCGCATGGAAGCGTTGGGGTAGCTGAGCCGTGTCGGGTCTGGGCACCGCCCAGCGGCAATCGAAGATGAGGCTTGAAGAAATACGCATCCAAGAACGTTCCTAGGTCGTGAACCAGACACATGTTGATTAAGAGTTTCTGCTCTCTAAAAACTATGTGACAAAAAACAATCCAACCATTCCGACAGTGTCAGCTTGGGCACAGGTTAACAGTCCGCTCTCGGCCGAGAGCGGAAGTCCAGTAAACATATAAGGATAGCTTTCTTGCTTTCAGTTTTAATTTTTGCTTTAGTTAAAATCCAAAATAGGAACTCCTTTTTAACCCAGGTCTTTTTCACGCAATTTTGGCTTTTCTTGGAATCTGCCTGAAACCAGAAATGAAACAGCGGAAACCCTGACCTTGCTCTATAGCATAAAGGCCGTTATGCTATACTGCTAGCTGAGTAGGGGAGGAGGAGAACCTGAGCACAGACGTTTCTATATTAGAGGGAAGCCCATTGCCCCGAAGGATGGAGGCCTTCGCGGTTCCCGCCATTATTCAGGAGGCCGGGCCGGAGGCCTTTCGACGCTTCCTCGAATTCTTTACCGCCCAAATCCGTAATCGCAATACCCGCGAAGCCTATGCCCGAGCCGTGAGCCAGTTTTTTGGATGGCTGCACGAACATGGGATTGTCTGCCTAGCGGATATTCAACCCGTCCATATCGCGGCCTGGGTGGAAGGGAAAACCCAGACGCAAAACCCACAAACCGTCAAACAACATTTGGCCGCCGTCAAAAAGCTCTTTGACTGGCTGGTGATCGGACAGATTGTCCCGTCGAATCCAGCCACCGTGGTGAAAGGCCCCAAGTATTCTTATTCCAAAGGGAAGACCCCCATTCTGTTGGCCTCGGATGCACGGCGATTTCTTGAAAGTTTCTCAGGCGGTTCAATCAGTGTGCTGCGTGATCGCGCGTTGATCGCGCTCATGACCTATACCTTTGCCCGAATTAGTGCGGCCCTGGCCATGAACGTCAACGACGTATTTGTCCAACACCATCGGCTGTGGGTGCGGTTGCATGAGAAAGGCGGCAAATACCTGGAGATGCCATGCCACCACAATTTGGAACTCTATCTAAAAGAGTATATGAATGCTGGCGGGATGGAAAACGATCCCAAAGGGCCACTGTTCAGGCGATTGAATGGCGGACGAAAGCCGGAGACACAGGCCCTGACCCGAAGTCGATTGCATCGAACAGAAGCACTCCTGATGATTAAGCGACGAGCGAATAAGGCTGGGATTGAAAATCCTGGGATGTGTAATCATTCATTCCGAGGAACCGGCATCACCGCGTATCTCTCGAACCCTGAAGCGAAACTCGAACATGCGCAAACGATGGCTGGTCATGCCGACCCTAAAACCACTCGTCTCTATGATCGACGCTCGGAAGTGTTGTCCTTGGATGAAGTGGAGCGGATTGGCATCTAACGAACCTTCCCAGAAAGAAGCCACCTACCGACGAGCTTCGGCACACCTGAGAAAGACTATTATCAGATATGGCTTGCTGGTCAAGACAGAATAGAAAACAAGGCGGGATTTCTTGTAGGGTTTGAGGGAAAGGAGTCATGATGAACAAAGACCAAGATGAGAAGATGAGTGAGTTTGCAACGGCGATGACCAGAATTGTTCGGGAGTCTGGGATGGACCCACACGAAGCGTATGCACTGATGGTGTATTACGGGATTCAGCGAACCGCAGAAGAACGCGGAATGAAAGAAGCATGGGAAATGGTAATGTTTGCGGCAGAAGGATACGGCAACCTGCAATTTGGTCTGAGCGGGAAAGAACCGGGTCAGCAGACATGGAATTAGGAAAAGGAGCGGGACGGCTATTCCGGTTCTCATTTTGGGTACACCCTATTTGAGAGTAAGTCACCTAGACGAGAAAGCCGCTAAATATGCGGGTTTTGAAAGTCGATTTTCGGGGGGACCCTATTTGAGAGTAAAAAGGTATGTTTATCTAGGAAAGGTTTTTTTGAAGGGGATTAGGGCATCCATTACTATTTACCTAAGGAGTAAAAGATATGGCGCAACAAGCTTTCGTACTGAGAATATCACCAAATGGAATTGACGGGGTTCCTGAAGCCTTAGCTAGTAATCAGATCATTATCGGTTGGGCTGAGGCGAAGGGATTGCTTAATGAAAATCTGTCTTGGGAAAAGTTTCGCACTATAGTTAGTGACACGTATTACGCCGATCAAGAAAATATGAGAAAGGCTAGTGCCGCTAGCGGACACCTGTGGCGGTTTATAAGGGAAATGAATATAGGAGACCTTCTGGCAGTCCCCTGCGGTTCAGACTTTTATGTCGCGGAGGTGTCTGACCCCGCAACGTATGATGAATCAAAAGTAAAAGATGACACTGCATATCGACGCAACGTCAATTGGCTGAATGACAAGAAGCCTATTCCGCGCTCTCTAGCTAGATCAGCGCTTATCTCAAGAATGAAAACGCAGGGCACATGTGCTTATGCATCGGATTTATTACCCGAAATCAAGGAATGTTTAGAAATTGCGAAAACTGGCTCCAAGCCAGCATTCCAGAGTGATTTACAATCAAGGCTCATTCGCGAAACCCTTGATGAAATTAGAAGTGGCCGGATTCATAGTTATGGGTTTGAAAATCTTATTCATAATGTTTTGGTCGGGCTAGGCGCAGTTGAAGCCCGAATAGTTCCTCGGAGCCAAGACAAAGGAGCGGATATAGTTGCGACATTCAAGGTGGCAGGTGCATTTAGATATATTTTGGCTGTTCAAGCGAAGCATTGGCAGCCTGAGCCTCCCGTTGGGAAAGAAGTTGTAGAGCAACTTATTAATGGCATAGAAGCAGAATCAGCGAATTTGGGAATGATTGTTACCTCTGGAACGGTGTCAGAAGAGGCGGTAACTCTTGCGGAGCAATTTTTCGAAGATAAGGGAATAAAGATTGAGCTAGTAGATGGTGACCAGTTTGCAAAGCTTATTGTTGAGCATGGTATTAAATCGAGTTAACAAAGTGCTCAAATTTAACCAGTTTAATGGAAGCGTGAAAGTAAAATGTAACCGACGACCCCATTCTGTTACATCGAGCTTGAAACTAGAGAAAAGCTACGGGCTGGGATGCGGTTGAGGAGGTGACAATTGCCCTTGGTCGGCAAAACTGTAATGCGTGTGTTCACCGATAATGACGTGATCGAGGAGAGTAATACCTAACAACGTCCCAGCCTCGGATAATCGCTTGGTTAGAGCATGGTCTTCCGGGCTTGG
>JAOUQB010000117.1 GCA_029879555.1 Nitrospirota bacterium
TGGGCGCTGTCTGTCTTGACGGCATTCCGGAGAATATCCAAAACTTCCTCTTCAATGCTTCTACCATGTTGAATGGCTTGGCGGTAGAGGTGATCCATTAGTTTGTTTTCTACGTTGGTAATGATCAGTTGTGGCATGTTGAGGCTCTCGACAAAAATAGGCGTTGAATCACGATTGATCTCAAGGATTTATTTCACTTCGATGTTGTAATGGTCAAGTGTGGAGGCGGTGACGAGGCGGAGGCGGGAGAGTGATTGATTGTAGTCGAGGATGGCACGGAGTTCTTGGCCTTGTGCCGTTTGTAAGTCCCGTTGAAATTCTAAGACGACTCGGGTCGTGCTGAGACCGAGTTGTAGGCGCTCTTGTTCGGCGTTGAGTTGTTTTTCGGAAAGCCGACGAGCTGTTTGATTGGTGCGAATACGTTTGTAATTGGTATCGACCTGTCGTATCGCTTCTTTGACGTCCACGATGACCTGCTGACGGACACGAAGTAAGGAAGCTTGTTGTTGATGCGTTTCAAGAATCCGGCGTTGATAGCGGCTTTCCGCCGAACGGTTGCCTAAGGGGTAACTCAAGACCAGTCCGCCGCCCATATTGTAGAAATCCGTACTGCCTAGACGATTCCAACTGCTGCCGGGATTGTTTCCTAAGCCTGCGAGACCAAGACCGCCTTGGAAGGAGAGGTCCGGCAGGAGTTGATTCTTCGCAAATTGGGTTTGAATTTCAGAGTTGTTAATCTGTTTCTTGGCCTGCAGCACATCGGGCCGTTGTTCAAGGGCATGGTCAATAGTGGTTTGTAGGGCGATTTTCGAACGATATTGGATTGGTTCGTCCATAGGAATGATAGGCGTAGTTTGGGTGAGATTCCATTCTGATTGGCTGAGCAACCGTCGTAATTGGTCTTCTTGGTCTTCAACCGTTTTTTGCGCCAGTAAAATTTGTTCAATCCGACTGGCCACTCCTGCCTGTGCTTGTAAGGCTTCCACTTCCGCCATGACGCCGGCCCTGACCTTTTCCCGATTGCTCGCCAGGAGTTCCTCGGCGGCTTTGAAGGTGGCATGGGCGACTTTGAGATTTTCTCGGGCAAACACGAGTTCCCAATAGGTCTGTTCGACCTGCGCGATGACTGAGAGGACCTGTTGGACTAAGAAGAGCTGTTCCACGGCTGCCGTATTTCGGGCGACCGTGATCAATGTTGTATTCGTGCTGGGACCGAAGTTACGTAAGAGTGGTTGCGTCAGATTGAACGAAAGATTGCTGCCGTAAGCGGGATTAAAGAGAAATCCTGTGGTGCCGGCCACCGAGTTGCGGTTGGTATCAAACGTAAGGTCGTAGGACCCACCGGTAAGCAGACGTTGCGTATAGCCTAGGTTCACTCGGGTATCATTTTGATCAAAGTTGGCGGGCTCGTTCCCTGAGGTGACCCCGCCAAATCCAAAGACCGGTCGGTTGAGGGGAGAGACGGTTCGGTCGTAGCGCCCCCCCAGTTGAACCGATGGATCAAATTTGGCTTGTTCAAAGATAATATCTGTGAGCTGGGCATCTCTGGTATGTCGACTGACTTGAATGTCGACATTATGTTCAAGGGCCTGCATGACGGCGTCACGCAGTGTGAGCGTGATCACTGAGTCTGAGGGAATGAGTGTTTTCAGCGACCCTTCTTCTGTTGTGGCCGGAGCGGTTTCTCGATGTGTTGACTGGCCCCACGTCGGCCATATGATGCACAAAGACCACAGCGCGATGGTTAATGCCGCCAGGCTGGCTTGTCTTGCAGAGCGTTGCATGGATCACGCTAGCAAAGGCGAGGGAATGGGGGCAATTTGGCTGAAATTTGCTCTGAAGACAGTCCAAGGATTACGCTTAAGAGTGGTCAATTTGGCGCTTCTTTATTAGGTATTTCTGTGGAGAATGGGGTTGTCGACGGGAGCAGAGAATGCGTATCATTTCCTTCCTCCAACGGGATGAGGCTTTTTATCATTTTTTTCAACAGGGTAGGGGGAACGTTTATGACAATGGATCGTTTGCACCATGATCTCAGACAAGCTGAGGGAACCAATAGTTTTCGATGTGATGAACCGTATTGTGACGGAACCTACGTGAGGCCAAGGTTGCTGGCAGGTCTTGTGCTGGGTTTGTGTCTCGTTGGCTCTCCTCTCGGCGCGTTAGCCGGAGATGAACCTCAAGAACTTCCGAAACCCTCTCATATGACTGTGGCACCCCTCTTCCAAGAATGGCAATTTGATAAATCCTCCCTTGCCAATGTGCCTGAAGGATTTTCGCAGGAAGTTGGTGGACAAGGGGGGCAAGGACATTGGGTCGTGAATCAGGATACGACGGCTCCTAGTCGGCCCCAATTAGTAGAGCAGCAACTCACATGTGGAGAAGGTCTGTGCTATCAGTTGTTATCTGTGGATGGTGTGACTGTCGAATATGTCGACCTGTCCGTCCGGATCAAAATGCGTTTGGGCACCCCTACAGGTAAAGCTGGATTGGCCTATGGGATCCAAGATGCCCACAACTTTTATGCGGTAGTGGTTGAGCCCAAAAGCAATGAGATTGTGGCGTATGTGGTGAAGGATGGACAACCCAAGGAAATTGCTCGGGAGACGCTTATTCTCGAACCATCCGAATGGCATTTTCTTCGCATTCAGCGCAATACGATTGTCAGCAAAGAATTTACCGAAATTTTCTTTGATCATCATTTGCTGATTGATGTGTATGATCAATCCTTCAAAATAGGAAAAATTGGGTTGGTCGCGATGGGTGATGGGGCGTTTTCATTCGACAATCTTCGTGCGATTGAATTAATGGCGAATCGTCCGCTTTCGCGACCGGCTGCGTATTAGGGTAGGTGTACGACCTTTTTGTTCAGGCCAAATTAGTGATGTTGTCAGGGCTCAGGTGAGGTTTCATCAGGGCCAGTAATGATTCAGGATCCGACGCGTCGAGTACGAGTGCTCGGTTAAGGGGTGTCACGAATCCCTGCCTAACTTGATGGTCAAGGAATTCCAGAAGACCGTCGAAAAACCCTAAGCAGTTCAGAATTCCGCAGGGTTTTGTATGAATTCTGAGCTGAGCCCACGTTAACATTTCACAACATTCCTCCAACGTTCCAAATCCACCGGGTAAGCTGATAAAACCCGAAGAACATTTGGCCATCAGTGCTTTTCGTTCGTGCATGGTTTCCACGATATGAAGCGTGGTGAGTTCAGTATGCGCCAATTCTTGTTCCGCTAACTGGCGGGGAATCACCCCGATCACCTTGCCTCCGGCTTGAAGAACGGTGGAGGCGATTATTCCCATTAACCCAATATTGCCGCCACCATAGACGAGGCCGAATCCCTGCTGTACAAGCGTCTTCCCCAAGCATTGGGCCATGTTTACATATTCCGGATGAATACCGGTGTTCGATCCACAAAAGACACAAATATATTGCATGGTGGCTGGGCTGGCGAATAAGGAAAGAAAAATGGCTGAGGGCTTGCCTAATTTTCTAGAGGCAAGGCGGTCAGGGCATAGGGATTGACTCGGGCCCCGTTGAGACGCACGCCCCAGTGGAGATGGGGGCCCGTGGCTCTCCCTGTGGCTCCGACTTTCCCCAATGCCTCTCCTTTCTTGAGAGTTTGACCAGGTTGCACGTCAATTTCTGATAAATGAAAGTACATGGAAAACAATCCGACTCCATGATCAATGATGACCCCTTTCCCAGAGAAAAAATGGTCGACGGCGGCAACGACGGTTCCTGTGTTGATGGCTAGGACCGGCGTCCCTTGCGGGGCGGCGATGTCTTCGCCTGAATGGGGGCGTTTATGTTGTCCGTTGATCACTCGACGGCTGCCAAATCGCCCGGTGATCGTCCCCTTGGTTGGTTCAAGAAAGGGTCCATTCCATAACGGGTGAGTGCCGATGTGGTGAAAAGCGTCTGCCATTTCTTGTTGTTCGAGTCGTACGCGCTTCAAGGTTTTGGCGTCGAGGTCGACTTTATTTTTAGGTAACTTCAGGTGCTGGACGGAATATTTTTCTTTCACTATTTCTATGGAGTAAGAGAGATGTTCGGTTATGTCGGTGCTCTGAATGGTGATGGTTAATTCGTGGCTACCAGGAGGATCTTGCATGTCGAGGCCGACGATGGCCGCAAACTTCCCATCGGCGATCTGGAAAAATGGAATGTTTCGTTTGAACAACGCCCCACTCACGCTTGCTTGCGGATGACTGACAGGGACTTCAATCCAGAGAACCTCTCCCTGTTTCCCACTGAATTTGGTCCCTGATTTCAGATCATGGTGTTCTGCGCCTAACAGCATTTGGAGAGGGAACAGGCTGGCCAGGAACACCAAAAGCATCAACCGCGATAATCGAGAGGGCCAAGATGGTGATGTTGTTGGAAAAAAAATCGAGTTGGTCATGGGTAGAGGCGATGATGCGGAACTTGACTCAATAACTCGTCAACCCTGGGATTAAAAGGACAGAACGGATCCATGCACAGAATGGTTTCTTCCCAATAGCCGTTGAGCTTGAGATAGGTCCAATCGACAGTATACGACCGATTTTTGGCTCGGGCAAATCGAATAAAGTCTCCGCGCACTTTGGCCCGTGTTGTTTGTGGAGGGATCGTTTTGGCTTGTTCGATGGCTTCCTCGTCCACGAGTTTTCTAATGCCTTGTCGTTCGGCTAACAGATAAAAGAGGCCGCGTTGTCGGCTGATGTCATGATATTGCAAGTCCATCATGCTGAGTCGTGGGTCGTCCCAACCACACGATTTGTTGGCCATATAATTTTCCATCAGCCATTGTTTGGTGATCCAGTCGATTTCTCGGACTAAATCCATGGGAGAAGTGCCCAGTAACTGCAACACGCGTCCCCATTCATCATGAATTTCTGAGAAAATTTTATTGGGCGCTTGCGACTGTAAATATTCTCCCGCACGTTCCCAAAAAATCTGTTGAATGTCGAGAGCCGTCAGGGCACGACCGTCTTCCAACTTGACGGTTTTTTTCAAGGAGGGGTCACGAGAAATATCTCGAATGGCTTTGACCGGTTCCTCCAAGTCGATGTTGGGAATCGTGAATCCGTCCTCAATCATGGACAACACGATCATGGCGGTGCCCACTTTTAGATAGGTGGCGAATTCCGACATGTTGGAATCGCCAAGAATGATATGCAGGCGGCGGAATTTTTCTGCATCGGAATGAGGTTCGTCCCTCGTGTTGATAATGCTGCGAGAGGACGTGGTCGAAGACGAGGTCTTTTCATGGATGTGTTGAGCTCGTTGGGAAATGAAAAATTGAGACTTGCCGGAGACTCTCAGGATTTTTCCTGCTCCGGAATAAATTTGCCTGGTCACAAAAAATGGAATGAGTTGTTCGCTGACTTTCCAGAAATCCACGTCCCGGCGCATCAGGAAGTTCTCATGCGAACCGTAGGTATTGCCGAGCGAATCGGTATTATTCTTGAAGATGAAAATATCTCCAGAGAGGCCTTCTTCCCGTAATCGCTCTTCCGCGATCGGCAGGCAACTTTCTAGAATTCGCTCACCGGCTTTATCATGAATGACTAAATCAATCAGATCGTCACATTCGGGTGTCGAATATTCCGGGTGGCACCCGGTGTCTTGATAAAACCGGGCTCCGTTCGTGAGGAAGGCGTTGGAGGGCCAGCTGTTGGGAATCAGTCCCTCAAAGATGTACCCCAGAATTTTTTCAATTGGCAGATAGACGCGCCCGGTGGGAGAAAAGGTCAGTCCGTATTCACACTCAAGACCGAAAATTCTTTTGATCATGGCCACCTTGAAACTCTTACTAAAGAGTTGTTGTTCAGGATTGCCGGATGATGATTACCGTGTCATTCAATCAGAATACACCCCTCTTTGAGATTCTTCAACCTGGGATTTGTCACCTTCGTTTTCGGGAAGGGAAGGACTTAGGAAAGGAGAGCCGACGCTTCTGAGGTGGCTACACGTCGGAATTTTCGTCCGGATCGTGTTCGGTCTAAAATAGCGACTTCGAGCCCTTCTAAGCTTGATTTAGGGTCGGCGCCCTTTTCAAATGCTTGTTGGCATAAGTGTAACGCTGCCTTGAGTGAGGGGCATATCTCTGTGGTTTCTTTCCGAAGAAACGTTAAGATGGCCTCGGATCGTCCGCCGATGGCCGTAAAATTTCTCTCATCGATAATGCTGCCATCGAAGGTGATGCGATAGAGTTCGTTGCCTTCTGGGATTTCACCCACTTGCGCCAGAAGGAGTTCGACTTCATAGGGTTTCATTTCTTGGCTAAACAGAGTGCCCAACGTTTGGGAGTACCCATTGGCCAGAGAGCGAGCGGTTACGTCTTCTCGGCTATACATCATCCCTTTCATGTCAGCATGCTGGATTCCGGCTTTCCGAAGGTTTTCAAATTCGCTGTATCGACCGGCTCCTGAAAAGGCGATATTGTCATAAATCTCCGAAATTTTAAAAAGCGAGGTGCTCGGATTGTCCGCGACAAACAAGACTCCCTGGTCATATTCCATGGCAATAATCGAACGACCTTTGGCAATACCTTTTTTGGCATATTCTGCCCGGTCTTGCATCATTTGTTCGGGCGAGACGTAGAAGGGCATGGCCATGATTTACGATTCCCGTTCTTCGGATAAGAGTTCTTGGCAGATTGTGGCAAGTTGAGAATCTTCGACGTCTCGCACTCCGTGACGATTGACTAATTTGACGAGAGGGAAAATTTTACGGAGCAAGTCCGGGCCGCCGGTTCCCACATCTTCTTCGGCGGCATTGGAGAGGGCGCGAATGGCGATGCGTACCGCTTTGTCTTCGGGCAATTGTTTGCGGAAATGCTCCTTCAAGGTGAGCTTGGCATCCTTTCCGCCAGAGCCGACCGCATGAAATTCGGTATCTTCATACCGCCCCCCGGTAATGTCATATTTAAACAGACGCCCGGCTTCGCGTTTCTGATCGTATCCGACAAAGAGCGGAATGACGACAAGGCCTTGTAACACCATCGGAAAATTCGCTTTGACCATGTATCCAAGCCTGGTAGCCTTTCCTTCACAGGTCAGGGGTTTTCCGTCTAGTTTTTCATAATGTTCCAACTCGATACGAAACAGCTTGGCCATTTCCACGCATGGTCCAGCAGCCCCGGCGATGGCCATAGCGGAAAATTCATCGGTTTGAAACACCTTATCCATGCGATTGGCCGCAATTTGATATCCCTCTGTGGCTCGGCGATCTCCGGCAATT
>JAOUQB010000118.1 GCA_029879555.1 Nitrospirota bacterium
CCTTCACTCATGAGGGTCACATTCCCGGCATTGCCTGGTCCAGAGGTGTGGGTGTCGATTATGGGTACCAGAAACTCGAAGAATCCCGTTCCTGAAAAATCCACCGAGCCGCCGGATGAAAGCTTTATTCCCCCCGCATTTCCTGTTCCGTTCGTTCTAGCGGCCAACGCTGGTCCGTCAACGGCCAAAATAGACACATCACTCGTCATATCGATATCAACCGCCACTGGAGCCCCATGACTATTGCCGGTGTCGGCAGAGATCGTCGCACCCATCATCGTCAATTGGCCGCCACGAATCAGCACCGTCCCTGCGGCATCGTTTGAAACATCCAGCACCGTCCCATCTAAGAGGGCAATGTTCCCCATCGAGGTGAACGACTGTCCATTGACGTTGGGAGCGCTAGCATAAGTGTCGGTCACTACCTCGCCGGGAGAAGCTACACTGGCGAGAGCGATTGTTCCGCCCGGCGCATTCAGACCGCTGCCGATGTTGATGTCTCCACTAACCAGCGAAAGCGTTTCTCCGTCTGAGACAGATAACATGCTTCCTTCAACGGAAATGGATGCAGGGTTCGAATCCAAAAATCCGAAAGCCGCAACCGGTGCCATACTTAACACGGCATCCTGCGCACTGGGCAATGCTGTGAAATGCACCCCGTCACCAAGCTTCAAGTAATCAGACGTCGTGAAATGGGTGGACCCGCCCACATTCAAAGAACCACCCGGCCCAAATACGATCCCAGCCGGGTTCATCAAAAATAGATTGGCGTTGCCGAACCCTTCGGTTTGAAGGGTGCCAAAAATATTTGAAGGATTCCCGCCGGTCACACGGCTCAGAATATTGGAGGTGGGAAGCGCCGCATCATTCAGAAAATTCGCGATATTATTGGTCGGGACTCCGAACTCTCCAAAGCTATGAAACAGGTTGGCTCCACCGCCTGGCCTCGTCCCGCCGGTGATGTTGTGCTGGGTCTCACCACCAGGTAGGTTAACTGGAGCGCTAACCTGCGTGTTAAGCCCAGAAGAGGTAATAGGAGGCGGCACCTGGGCTGCCGCCTCCACACCCATGTTCCCTATTAGAATAAATACTGCAAAAATTTCAAAGAAGACTGCAGAGAGTTTCTTCCTGGAATTCCAACATTGAATTTTCATTTTCAAATGGAGCATTATAAATTATGTCTATTCTGCTTCTTTAAAGCCATCAAGAATCTTTAAGGCTCTACACAATTACATTCTGTTCCTCCAGCAACAGCAACGGTATCACACATTAGGCCTGCTCCACCATTTTGGCATCCCAACCTGTTTTCATAGGCCCAATGACAGGTTTGATTGGGAGAGTCGCCTACTCCTGGGCATTTCCATTCTTGAGCCGATGCTTCTTTGGGGACACCTGTTGCGCAAGGTGGCAACTGCCCCACAGTAACAGGGAGTGTATCAGCGTCAGGAACATAACAACCCGCCGAATTAGCTTTATCCTTGGGAATTCTGTGGGAACCGGGAGGTGGGTCAGCCGGCTGTGCTTTCACCTCAGCATTGATCCCCACTATTAACGCCCCGGCCAACAAGGGAACGCACATTAAGCTCATACATTTGAATGGGAATACTTTTTTAACCGTCATCTTAATGCCTCCTTAATTATGTATTAAAATGTGACATGAGAGCCTGACGAGACTCCCCCCCGGATTTTTATGTCTGTTAAAATTCGCCATTCGGCCAGTAAATCTATAAGGCACTAGTGTTTTAATGCCTCCACAAGAGCCTTGTTGCAATTCAATCTTCCTCCCGAGGTCACGAAGCCTCCCAGTTGTGGGAATGGATCTACATTTTTGATAAGGATATCTTTAAGAGTTTTGGGGGAGAGCAAACTACTATCATTTTCGCTATTCTTAATGGTCTGCCATACAGCCTGCACCAAAGCGGCACACCCTGCGACAAAAGGAGCGGCCAACGATGTCCCCCCGGCTAGAACCTCATGACGCTTGTCATCAATATCGGACAGCACGGAAATCTTGATACCATCTCCGGGAGCAGCAAGATGCACTGAATGCGAGCCAAAACTTGAATCCCCCACTTTGATATCCGCCATCGTCGTTCCTGCCACGACCAACATGTTGTCCATTTCGTAGAACATTCGTGGTGGAACTTGGTTTGCTTCCATGTCATTATCCCCCTCGCTCGTGAGACCCGCATTTCCAGCCGAGCTTACAAAAATAATCTCGGCGTTCAAGGCAGCCTGAATAGCCAGCTTAAAGTGTGTTAGTTTTTCAACAAACTTTGTTAGTTCTTCATCTTCAGAAGGCCGCTCAACTTTCCAGCTCGCGTTAATTATATGAGCTCCCATCTTAATGGCATATTCTATACCCTCAATAGCTGCTGCCAATGAACCGTCATAGGATATTTTTTCACCTGTGTTCTTACTTAAACAAAATATTTTTATAGGCATGATCTTGATATAGTTTTTCCCTCCGCCTACCCCTAGAAAGCTTTTTTCAGTTGGTTGGGCAGTCTCCGGATCCACATGATTTTTGTCATTATTCCCTTCCGCTCCAATTACTTGAGCTGGACCTGTACCATGATCATTTCCAGGTTCAGCAGAAGGATCCCCCTCTTTCTGGGTTTTCACGCAATATTCGCTACCTACCCTAGCTCGAATATTTACGCCATGAATGTCATCCTTATAACTGTTCTGATCTTCATTATCGATTCCATCCATGCCATGTTTTTTTTCAAAGGGATTTTCCCATAAGTTTCCTACCAAATCAGGGTGCGTTAGATCGACTCCTGTATCAAGGATTGCGACAACAGCTTCTTTTTTATCCAGTTGAGTTCCATTCTCCGCTGCCGTTTGCCAGGCCTTCTCTGCTGTTTGCCAGGCCTCCTGCATACGAATTTTATCCAAGCCCCCTAGGACAGAGAGTATTCTCCCTGCTTCAGGTTGAGAGTGATGAGACTGCAACCAATAAAGATCGTTAGGTGGATTTTTGGACTCTGCTTCAAGGCTCAACCGGAGATTTTTTTGGACAATAATACTTTCGATTTTTTCATTTATGATTCCTGGCTTCACTTCTTTAATAGCAGCAATAATGGCAGCTTTCAGTCTTTCTGGCTTCAAATCTCTGTCAGTTTTCAGGACAAGCATCCCTAGCAACGACAATTCCGATAATATCTCCGTCTCGGACTTTTGAAATTTTTTTTTCAGATATTTTTTTATTATTTCTCCCACTTTATTCATGGCCTTATCCCGCTTCTTTAACTCATTCTGATATTTTTCAGGGATTGGACTAACAGCTCGTTGCCCTTTGACTTTTTTTATCTCCTGCCAAGTTTGACGCCAATGTTTAATAGCCTTTTCTTTGGGTATTATGGTGGCTTCTGCTACCCCTTTAATGATGTCATGATGGATACTTACCACAAACTCCCCCTCTACATTAGCTTTTTTAGGTGGGGGGCCAAAGTAATAAAGAGCTTCCTTGAGAGGGATACCCTGTCTTTTTGTTTCTTTCGGGATCCCATCCTGGTTCGGTTTCGTTCCGAGCTGCGGCTGATCTTCCGAACTACACGCCACATCCAAACCAAAAAAGAAAACCAGACTGGCGACCTGAAGTAGCTTTAGTGCCCATGGTAAAATTTTCTTCGCACTCATAATGGAATTAGCCAAATTTCTAGGGTCATTTTCAGCTAATATTTCTGGCAACAATGAAAGAGACTTCTATTAATTTTCAATGCGAAGCGGGAATCACCCGTCTATCAAATAGATTTCTTGTAACTGTGCTCTACATTCCGCAAAAGAAGGAAGGAATCGAAGGGGGAAAAAAGAAGGAAGAAATTGAACTTGCGAATGATGCCATACGAAACAATACCGATATTATTCATAAATAATGCGTATGGCTGAGTTTTTTAAAAACCCCTTATTCTGATTTTCTTCCACACCCTTTTCTTTTCTCCTACACTCCACCCTTCTTTCTCAATTTGGCCCTTTCTTCCTGGAAGCGTATGCCTCTAAAAAATTTATTTCAATACCTAAATTTGAAGCAATTGTAATGCCGATTTAAAAAACTATGACATTTGTCCTATCACGTCGCCCGAGGCCTTATTTCAAAAGCCTGTCGTGGGACTATGGCAAACGAGGAGACAGGATCTTCTGGCGGATTTAGTCCCTATTTTGTATCGCATCAGATACGTTTTGTATCGCATCAGATACGAAAGCATAAGAATTTTCGGTGAGTCGTGGCTTAAGACATACCGCATTGGATTATGCCCGGAAAATATCTCGACACAATAATTCGGATGGAATTCCCTTACTCAAGACTTCAGAGACAGCCTCGGCCTTTTGCGAGGATGACCAGAAACACAGTCATTCCCGACATTTGTTATCGGGAATCTCTCTGTGCCCTGATTCGGGCAACAAGATTGTCTAGCTCCAGTAGCCGGAACTGTTTGTAGGCAATAGATCCCTGCCACCATCCGCAGGGATGACGACGGGGAGGGATGTGGAAGACGAATGGGTTTTGTTGCGGGATTAGAGTTTGTAGTAGGAGGTGTACCGTTCAAACCATTGATGCGGCAACTGTTTAATCAGGAGAACATCAACAGTCCGATACCCATCGGCTCCTACCTAGAGGGATTTGTAGACTTCGTCGCGCAATTCTTTGACGTGTATGTGGTAGCGGTTGATTTTTTTGATGAGACCCTGGCGGCTGATGCCCAGTTGTTCAGCGGTGCGGACTTGATTGAATTGGCAGGCGATTAAGGCGTCTTTGATGAGTTGTTCTTCCACCTCCCCAAGAATTTCCGGCAGGCTTTTTCCTCCATACCCTTCAGACATCATGGTGCTATGCGGTGCCTGTTTTTTGATGGTGAGATCGAGCGCCTCCTCATTAATGGTCGCGCCACGCACCATCACGACGAGGCGTTTCATTTCATTACTGAGCTCGCGCATATTGCCTGGCCAATGATATTCCACCAAGCGGCGCATGGCCGCCGGGGAGATTTTTTTTCGGGGCTTGCCGATGTCTTGACACTGCTGATCCAGAAAGTAATTGGCGAGCAAAGGAATGTCGGCCGGAATCTCCCGCAAGGCCGGAGTGTGAATATGGACGACTTTCAATCGATAGTAGAGATCTTCGCGGAAGGTTCCTTTTTTAATGGCTTCTTCTAGATTGGTATTGGTGGCCGCCACCACTCGAATATTAATGGGGATCTGCTTCCGTTCCCCCACCGGCTCCACCACTCGTTCTTGTAACACACGCAAGACTTTGGCCTGGGCTTTGCGCCCTAAGTCCCCGATTTCATCGAGAAAGAGCGTGCCTTTGTGGGCTTGCTCAAACTTTCCCATTCTGGCCTCCACTCCGGTGGCCGTGCCGCGACCGATTCCAAAGAGTTCGCTTTCAATGAGACTTTCCGGCAACGCGGCACAGTTGATGGCCACAAAATTTTCCCGAGCCCGTGGGCTGCCATAATGAATGGCTTTGGCCACCAATTCTTTGCCCGTGCCATTTTCACCCGTGATGAGTACATCGACTGAACTATCCCGTATTTGATCAATGACCCGGACTAACCGCTGCATGGGTAGGCTGTTCCCGATCAGGTTTTTGGTGGAGAACCGCCCTTCCACCTCTTGCCACAACTTGGCATTTTCCGCTTCCAGGTGTTCCCGCTCCTGCTCCAATTGCTGCATCTGCTGTTTTTTTTGCAACGCAATGGAGACTTCATCCACAAAGGCTTGGGCTATCCGTTCATCCTTTGCCGTAAAGGTTCCCCCTTTTTTATTGACCGCCTCGAAGACCCCAAAGATTTCACCTGTTGGCAGTTGAAGTGGAATGGCCAGCAAGGTCCGTGTACGTCGCTTGGTATGCAGATCAATCCCCGAAAAAAACCGGTCATCCGATTGGACATCTTGAATATTGAGCGGTTTTCCGGTGGAGAGACAATGCCCCGCAATGCCCAACCGGGCATCCATCCGCAAGATCTGGCCATCTTCCTTAAGGGGAAACCATAATTCCTGGCGGGCCTGATCTAAGAGAAAGACGCTGGCCAATTCGGCATCTAGCCTTCGGCACGCTTCGTCTCGAAGAAGTTTAAAAAATTCACGACAGGTCGTCGTTTGATTCAGCTGAATGAGGAACGCGCTTGCAGAGAGCTTCAGGCCCGATAGACGATCTCGCGCTTGACCTTTATTGGACATGGTGTGCGTGAATCTCTTTTCCTTGTTTGAACAACCCAGAACCTCTCTCCTTGAGATTTTCTTCCTTATTATCCCTAGGTACCAATGAGGAGGTCAACGGCGACAACTGGGGTCGGATCACCTATGAGGAAACCCGTCAGGTCATGCGCAGAACACCCCAAAATGGAACTATGGGGTTTCATTGCTGAGCTGACGCACCATCTTGTGAATCCAGGCGATAGACCCGAATACTATTGATTTTCCCTTTTAACATGACCGAACCGACTTCTTGGAGATGCCATGGATGAGAGCCTAGATACTGCTTGGTCATTTCGCTCAGGAGAATCCGGCACACTCTGTTTTGGTCTTCCGTCTTCCAGGCATCTTTTTGGAGATTTTCTAAGCGAGCCGCAATATTCACCGCATCGCCGATCGTCGTAAATTTCAAGCGTTCCGCGCTCCCCAAGCTCCCCACCATGACCGGTCCCGTGTTGATACCCATTCGCATCCTGATCAACCCCAAACCCTGCTGTTGCCATAAGCGGTTGAGTCGAATCATTTCTTGTTCCATCGCCAGGCTGCATGTCACGGCCGCTCTCGCATGACGACGAATATCTTCTTCGGATTGCTCCCTCGTCAGTACTCCAAACCCGGCCTTGATCATATCCCCGTAATAATCATCGATGAGACCCTCATGGTCAGTACTAATACTTCCCATGGTATCCAGATAATTATTGAGCCATTCCCATAATTGATTGGGAGGCATCCTTTCTGCCACGGTGGTGAACCCTTCCAAATCCGTAAACACGGTCGACACCACCTGTGTGTGTGGGCGCCATCGACCCTGTTCTAAAAATTGTTCGCGCTGTTCCCATACTGCCGCCGCCACTTGAGGCGAGACGTGCCGTGAGAACAACGCCATGACCGCGCGTCGATCCTTTTGTTCCCGATTGGAGATGAAGGCTGTGACCACCATGGCATTCACGACCCACCCCACGGCCGGGGGAACCCATGGAATCCACCAGCTATTGGTGATCGACACGACCACGATG
>JAOUQB010000119.1 GCA_029879555.1 Nitrospirota bacterium
GCTGGTCCAATGCTGATGCTCAGAGGCGGCGGATGAGAACTTTCTGGGCTAGCGGGCGCTCTAAGCCGGTCGGTGGGCGTGGGCAACTGCGAATAACAAATCATCGGCTACACACGTAGGGCTGTTGTGCTGAATGTTCTCGGACAGGGGTTCGATTCCCCTCACCTCCACCATTTCGATAGCCCCCGGCGCTTTCGTTCTGCCGGGGGCAAGATCCTCTTCAATTCCTGCTTCCTTTTGATACTACCCACTCTCGGATGGTGCTTGATTTCTGAGAGACATTGATCCTTTCCTCCGACATGACCTGAACACACGCCTATCTTTTTCAATCCGGGGAAAAACATGCCGTGAATAAATTTATTCCAGCCCTTGAAAGAGGTCCATTGTTTGGTATGATTTATCGTGTTTGACTAATGATTTCCTTCGCGTACCCCAACCGGGTCGCACGGAGATCAACCATTTTCCTTTAACTGGAGGACAGCCAGAATGGCTAAACTTTTTTCGTTGATGGTTGCGGTCGTGTGCAGCATTGCGTTTGTCGGACTAGGTGTGGTTCAGGCCAAAGAAGCCTTCACAGGGTCTCCATCCATCATTCTCGTTTCAGGAAAAGCGGGTGATGATCACGGGAAAGCTGGCGATGATCATGGCAAGGCGGACGATGACCACGGCAAAGCTGGGGATGATCATGGCAAGGCAGGCGATGATCACGGCAAAGCCGGCGATGATCATGGGAAAAAGAAAGGCCACGCCAAGAAAAAGAAGGCCCATTAAGGATTCAGCCTTTGCCATAGCTGGTTAAACACCAGCGCACAGAATTCCTAATCACGGCCTTTTGGGGGCTTCAGAATTGAGCCCTCAAAAGGCCGTTGTTCTACTTAGCCTCTTCGAATATTTCCTCTGCCCTCCCTTTCAACCATCCGCTATGAAACCTTTTTTCTTATCTCTTGCCCTGCGGCCCTTTAATCACTCCTAGATAAGATTTCGTCCATTCCAGGAACAGGCTATCGGCCAGCAGAGCTATTGCCGCCCAACAAGGAGGGCTACTAGGTAGGACGCTTCAAAATCACCAAATTTGTCTTGAAAATAGACAATAGGACCATCTTCTTTCGATTAAACCTAAAGAAGCACAGGAAACCATTAAGTAGAATAATTCGTTGTCTTTCTTACCAGTGAATTCTTTTCCATACACTATATTGAATGGATTTCCATGCACTGGCGATGGGCATTAAGAAGGGATTCAGCCTGCTAGGAATAGGCTCTAACTAAAATCATCATGAAATCAAATGTATAATTTCTCCGATTCGTATTCAATGGACCTGGAATGGGTTTTGCTAGTTTTTAGCGTTCTCACCTCCTTGGAAAATCATCCCGGAGGGGCCTTTAACATTCAACTTATTTTTTGGAGGTCAGCATTATGGTTAAAGCTTTCACACTTCTATTGGCCTTGCTTATCGCCCTGAGCTTCAGTGGCATGACTTTCGCCAAATCGTTGGGTGCTTCCAGTGATCAAATCACCATCCAAGTTCCTCAAGGTGACGACAAAGACGACACCAAGGATGACGAGAAGGGTGATGCACCGAAAGCCGATGATGATAAGGGCGATGACAAAGGCGAAGACAAAGAAAAACACTAATCTTCGCGCCGTCATGCATTCCGTGGCATGAAACAGAGCCAGCCCTTGGAAAAATTCAGGGAATGATGATTTCCAAGGGCTGTTTTTGTTCAGTGCCCCACCCAGGGTTTCTCTTTGACTAATTTCAGTTCCTTCCTATTCCCCGCACATTGAGTGACCCATGAGCTGAAGTGGGGCCACATGGCGCTACAGGTTGGTTCAGACGTTATCTCCCTCCGTTTCTCGAATCCTACCTTTCGTCTACCTGTTCATGAAGCCAGCTTGGCTCTTTATTCTTCCTTTAAGTTCACAAGAATATCTCGAAGCGATACCAGTCCCACCACAATCTTATTCTGGGTCACCAAAAGATGCCGCACTCCACCATCTTTCATCATGTCCAAGACGTCTTGAAGTGGCCAGGAAGCTTCCACGGTAATCATGGGACTGGTCATCACTGCATCAACCGTTGTGGTCCGCAAGTCCCGCTCTTGAGCCACGACTTGACGAATGATGTCGGTTTCTGAAATGACCCCAATAATTTCTTCCTCTCGATCTCGCATTAGCTCCCCGTGACGGGTAACCACAAGTGATCCCACTTGCCCATCTCGCATCTGTCGTGACGCCGAAATAATATTTGCGGTGGCCTCAATCTTCTGTAACGAAGTCGTCATCACATTGGCTAAAGTTTTCATCGTGTCGCTCCTTATCCCAAGATAAAAGACAACCTACACCTGTTTTTATTTTTCCTCAGTTTCCTTTCTCGACACCCACGCCCCCTTTTGGGGACTTGCCTCTCAAGAAACCGGATATCCAGACCCCTCACGAACAGGAAGTCCCTCTTTATTCATACTCTATCAAGGTTTTTTGCTAACAACAGATTGAGGATAGGCTTCCATTCCACGGACTCGAGCCGCAAGATTATAATCGATTTAGTGGGCAACCGGTTCTAAAGGTTATCACCTAGAAACCGACAAGATACGACATGACCCTATCTTCAACCATATCCACGCAACAAGAAGAGAGTGAAGCTTTTCGCGCTCATATTACTATTCAACTGGAGAAAGAGGATTTAGCCCTCCCTTTGCTCCCTGTGGTTGCCCACCAAGTCCTTCAACTCTCAGGCGACCCCAATGCTGACGTCAACAAACTTTCCACCCTCATTCAGCAAGACCAGGCCCTAGCCGGACAAATTCTTCGCATTGCCAATTCGCCGGCGTATCTTCCGCGATCTCCGATTGTTTCCTTGCAACAGGCCGTGACCTGGTTGGGCATGAATATGCTGGCGGGGCTGGCCTTTTCCGTGTCGGTCCAAAGCGGGGTGTTTACGATCAAAGGCTATGAAAAGGAAATCCGTAGCTTGTGGGCCCATGCTCTGGCCACCGGGTTATACGGAAAGGAAATTGCTCGCCGCATTCGCCATAACGTGGAAAATGCCTTTCTCTGCGGCTTGCTTCATACTATTGGGAAACCCATTATCCTGCATCTTATTTCGACCTCCCAATCACCTCACGAGGGCTCGCCAACTTGGACTATACTCGAACCCATCATTCAGGAATTTCATATTCCGGCCGGCACCAAGTTAGCTGAAGCCTGGAAGTTGCCCGAATCGGTGCAAGAAGCTATCCGTCTCTATCCAGACGACCGATACCATCAGGCCACCCTTCCGACCAAGGGCGCCATTATGACGTGCCTTGCGGATCATTTAGCCTCATATTCCTTAGGCACTTCTTCCCTGGATGAAGAGGCCCTTCGCGCCTTACCGGTGATTCACGATTTAAATTTTTACCCTGATGATTTGGATGCGCTCCTGGAATTACGCGAAGGCATTCAACAAAGTGTCGAGACCTTTCTGGTATGACCGATTCATCGCTATTTGATCTTCTGGTCATTGGCAGTGGGCCGGCTGGGCAGAAAGCCGCCATCCAAGGAGCCAAGGCAGGGAAACGGGTGGCGCTCATTGAACAAAACCGAGAAGTCGGCGGAGCATGCGTCTATCAAGGCACCATTCCTAGCAAGACCTTGCGGGAAAGTGCCTTACAAATGGTGAAATTTCTTCAGGCGACGGATGTGTTTGAATTTCGGATGCGGGATGATGTGAAAATTGCCAGTCTCATGACTCGTCTAGACACCGTCGTTCGTGCCCATGGAGCCTTCATGGCGGAACAAGTGTCTCGCAACGGCATTGAACGTTTCCATGGCCGTGCTCAATTTATTTCCGATCGAGACATTCACGTCAAAGGACTTGATGGGACCACCACACGGATTTCCGGAAAGACCATCGTGATCGCCACAGGATCGCGCCCACGCGTGCCCGATCATATTCCCATCGACCATGAACATATTTTAGACAGCGACTCTATCCTCTCCTTGGTGTATTTACCCAAATCCCTGACTGTGCTTGGAGGAGGGGTGATTGCGAGTGAATACGCTTCGATCTTTGCACTCTTGGGTGTTCAGGTGACAATGATCGATACGGCTGATCGGCCGCTCAAATTTTTGGATCAAGAACTCACCAAGCAATTTTGTGAGGCTTTTGAGAAAACCGGAGGGCGTTATCGAGGAGAACAACGTATCCAATCGGCTCAATGGGATGGTTTTTCCCAAGTCATTACACGTTTGGATAATGGCGCGGTTTTCGAAAGTGAAAAGATGTTAGTGGCGCTAGGACGTGTCGCTAATCTAGACCATCTGAATATTCAGGCAGCCGGTTTGGCGCCCACGCCTCGGGGCCTCATCGCTGTGAATGCCCATTGTCAAACAACCATACCCCATATCTACGCGGTGGGAGATGTGATTGGGCCACCATCTCTCGCGTCCTGTTCCATGGAACAAGGCCGGCGAGCCGTGTGCCATGCGTTAGGACTGGATTCCGGAGAGGCTCCTGAGCATATTCCCATGGGCATTTATACTATTCCCGAAATGTCCAGTGTCGGGCTCAGCGAACAAGAGGCCGTAGAAAAATTTGGTGGAGCCCTAATCGGTCGAGCCCGGTTTCATGAAATTGCCCGAGGACAAATATCAGGCATGACGAATGGTCTTTTGAAAATGGTCGCCGACCCCAATGGAGAGAAACTGCTGGGCGTTCATATTGTGGGGGAAGGTGCCACGGAACTCATTCACATTGGCCAAATGGGACTGCTCCACAACATTGCTATCGACCGTTTCGTGGATAACATCTTCAACTTTCCCACCCTTGCCGAAGCTTACCGCGTCGCCGCCCTCGACATCGCGAAACAGCGAAAGAAAAAAAATTGATTCCATGACTACATGGCGTATGCTAGGCCTTCGTGGTTTTTAGGTCTTTTGGCCGAAACAAAAAATACCTGAATGGCAGAGGAACGGTTCGGAAAAAGCCGATAGAGGAAAACGCTAATGGAATAATGCGGAGAGAGAAAAAGAAGCCTTGTCAGAAGCGGTAACTGAATTCAAGGAAATGTAAATCAACCCCTCGATTATTAGAGCCATAAATACCGGCATCGGAAAAGTGTTGGAACCGCCACCCGCCCATCATATTTCCTGGAAAATGGTAAAAGACTCCGCCATGGCCAAGAATTTGGACGGGCCCTCCAAAATCTTGTCTGCCATAATGCTGATTACTGACAAAAACCGCACCGGTCCCAAAATCCAAGCTCACATTCCAATCCCAATTCGTAAATATAACCCCCGGCCCAGTAGTGGAGATAAATCCATTCTCTCCGGCAGCGTGCAATACGCCGGCAGATGCAAACCATCGATACCGTGCTTCCCATCCCCTCGGCCACTCCCAACTCCCTGGGAATCCTAGGATCCCAAAGACATCATAGTGCTGAAAGTCATGCTTTTCCTGGGGAGGAAGCCCTATTAAGCTAAGTCCTCCCCGAATCCCTACTGAGATGATCTCAAACTTTTTCGGTTCCTGCCCCTGGCTTATTTGGGGAAAGACCAGAAGCCACCCTGAAACCCAAAGCGCACAAAGCATTCTGACACTGAACATAAATTTTCCTTTGTAGGTATGTTGGGCCGAGCCTTTTGAAACCTACTGGGCAATCGTTTCCTAGCCCTGACAGACGTCGACCAGCCCATTGGTACGCACGAACCTTCACTACAATTGGAAAGAGGGGAATGAACAACTGGGAAAACACGCGATGAAGGATGTCAGGATCCAACCAGCCTTGACGATCTTATGCACCGATGGTGAATATGAAGACAGTCCGGGCACCTATTAAACGCACTCAATCACGGTACCACACAATTTTTTACAGACAAGAATCAGGATACATTTTTGAGGGCGTAGCGCCTCGTTTCAACACATCCATGACTCACCAGTTACCCAATGATATGCGGTTACCCAATCCCTGGTGCAGTATCCTGATCGCGCGATTCTTTGCGGGATTCTTCATAAGCCTTTTCATCTTTTTCCAGAAATTGGCTTCGCTCAATTTCAAGAATTTCCATCGGCGTTAGATACTTTAATGCCGTGGCCCCTAATATTTTCTGACTGGGCGTCCCTTTCATTTGAATGCAGAGTAACGCATCGGCTCCCATCATTTGAGCTTTCTTAATTAACTCGAAATGGAGTTCATCCCAATTCACTTTGGATTTTTCTGAAGATTGCTCTACCATAATTTCATCCATTGTTTCATAGGGGACCACAGGCGCCTCTTGAAGAATCTCAATATGTTTATCAGCATTGAGATTGTCTCCTCGAATCACCGAATCATCCACGACCGCCTCGATCCGAGGTGCCCGTGCGGTTTCCACATCAAAACTTTTCAACCGCATCGCGGCCAAGGCCGCCTCATGTTGATTGCTACTGTGCGAAAGCCGCTCAAGCTTCCCCACACGATCGAGGGCCTCCTGAAGACTCATTCTGGCCCCTTTTTTTCGAAGTGCATTGACGGGCATACTACATTCAACTCCTTGAAAGACTCACCAACATTCTATCCACTGACGCCCTTTCCTATCCAAACTTGCCCAAATGGCAGGGTAGAAAGACGACGGAATATCTACCTGCTCAAGAATCCGCTTGTCAATTAATCATATGGCAATAAGTTATTTCCGATGGAAATCTTTTTAAAAATTCACTTCCCCTATAGGACCATGACTAATGAACCGGAAAAGTACAGGCAATGCTCGAAACAAATCCGTCAATGTGCGACCAAACTTCAGCACAAGGCATGAGTCCATCTCCAAGTTTCATCAAAATCTCTGCCACTTGGAGCCAAGGTAAACACGGCACCATCCACGTTGGCATCATGACCACCTATGAGATCGCCGCTCTTCGCTTGGCCAAAGTATCTTTAGCAAGACTGAATGAGATAGAAGCGGTTATCCCGACGGAAAACTAGCCGTATGGTCATAGCGAACCTTTGGCATGCTTTCCCCTCTCCTACGACAGGCGCTTTCCGAATAGGCTGGGCTTATCCTTTCCTTACATTCTTGCGCGTTTTCCTTCTCAGAGAAACCCTCTTCAAACCAGTCCGGAGCCCGA
>JAOUQB010000120.1 GCA_029879555.1 Nitrospirota bacterium
CCAACCCAATCCCCGTGAAAGCCGCCCTGGCCATGATGGGAAAAATGTCAGAGGAAGTGCGACTCCCGCTCACGCCTCTCGCCGAGGCATTCCGACCAACACTTCGAGAAGCCTTGCAACAGGCTGGGGTTTTGTAAGGGCCTCCTTCATGGTACGAACCATCATTGCTGGTGCGGCAGGTCGAATGGGCATGCGGCTCGTCGCTCTCACGCAGGAAACTGTGGGATTGTCGTTAACCGGCGCCATAGAGATGAAGGGGCACCCTGCCCTTGGAAAAGACGCCGGGGAAATCGCGCAAATCGGAAAAGTAGGAATTCTACTCAGCGACAAGCTTCACACGTGTCTGGCTCACAGTGACGTGGTCATTGACTTCACCGGACCAGCCTCATGTTTGGCTCATCTTGAGCAAGTCGTCAACACTTCAAAAGCTATGGTGATTGGGACGACAGGGTTTTCCGAGAAAGAGCTCGCCCAACTCAAAACCTTAGCCATGAAGGTTCCTTGCGTGTTTTCACCCAACATGAGTGTTGGCATCAATGTTCTGGTAAATACGATTGGCAAAATCGCTAAATCTCTTGGTGAGACCTACAATATCGAAGTCATTGAAGCCCACCACAACAAGAAAAAAGACGCACCAAGTGGAACGGCGCTCAAATTGGCGGAAGCATTGGCCGCAGGAATGGAATGGGATTTACAAGAAGTTGGAGTGTATGCGCGACATGGCATCACCGGCGAACGCAAAACCCGTGAAATCGGCATGCAAACCATCCGAGCTGGAGATATTGTCGGCGATCATACGATTCTGTTCGGCGGTCCGGGTGAACGGATTGAAATTACACATCGCGCCCATACCCGTGACACCTTTGCCCGTGGCGCTCTCCGCGCGGCTGAATGGGTCGCTCAACAACCCCCTGGTCTGTATTCCATGGGAAACGTCCTAGGCTTAGAATAAATTTCCCCAGCAATTTACTTTCCCTCACTCCCGTCATATCTTCTGGAGAGGAGCCTACGACCTTCTTTCATTGACAAACCAAAAGAGCACATGGTGTTATCGAGAAGCTCTTAGATCTAATCTTTTCATTCTACATGAATCACAGGAGACCGCCTTTATGGATATGTTTGGCAAAGTGCCGTTAATTGAAATTAAGGTTCATGTCGCACCAGATCAAAAAAAATGGTTGGATAAAATGGTCGATGAAGGGAAAATTGCTGTACCTCCAGGAGGTACCCTGGAAAAAGGCTCAGTCATTTCAATGTTCATGCGTATGCTGATTCATAACGCGATGGAAGAACAAATGCGGCAGGCGGCCATGGATGCCGAGGACGAAGAAGACGATGAAGATTAGGCTTCTCTGAGTGTTATCTTAATGTACATTGGAAACCAAATCTTGCTGAATCTCGACTCAATCAATTATTTCTACGTTTTTCCCAAAAGCCTTCGCTTTCTTAAAGCACTCCACATTACTAACCTGACAACGAAAAACATCCAGTTCCGATTCATCAACAATTTCCACTTGCTTTCCTGATGCTTTTGCCTCCTTAAGGCATTCGACGTCTGTCATTAAACATTTCATCGAATTTGAACTAGATGTCGCCTTAATCACCGGTGCTTCTATAAGCTCCACCTGCTTTCCTTGATCCTTCGCTTCCTTTAGGCATTTTGTGTCAGTGACAACACATTTCATAGATATTTCTGAAGGAGTACTGGAGGTGGTATTTTCTTGAACGCATTCTTTGTCGGTTAGGGCACAGTCTACAACTTCGTCAGTATTGTTAAATGTTGAATCTATAGCTTTGTCAGAAGACTCGTTTAATCGAGTTTCGGTCTTTTCAACAACCTTATCGGCAACTCGATCCATAGCTTCTCCGAGTTTATCCAAAAATCCTCCTTCCACCACATCTGACGAGCCCAAAAGACCAATAGCTACAATGACAAAAAATAGATAGGGGGGGTTCATAATTAATTCTCCTTTTTGAAAATGGGGCAATAAAACTAGCTAGAAAGTGTTTCCTCAAGATTCTTCAAATATATAAGGGCCCTCAAAAAAATATAATTGCCCCTAAACTTTATACTGGACTTTTAAGAAATCCTAAAAAGGGTACCCAATCTAGGAGAAAAACTACAAGGGGCCACAGAATATTTGACCAAGCAAACGAGTAGCAAATAACTGTTAACCTTTGGGGAACCAGAAGAAACTTTACTAGACCTGTCAGGAAAACCCCAAGCTTTGCATTGGGATGAATGGCAGCCCGGAGCAAACGGAAGCAATAGCTTTTTAGGTTTTTAGGAAGCCCGCCCTTTGGGCGGGGAACTTTACTGGGTTATTGAACAGCAGGAATTTGGCTGTGGCTTGAAGATAGGCTTTTTGACAAAAATAAATCAGGAAAATCTGAACCTAACTATATGATAATTGCCAGCTTTCCCCAGAATGCATGGCAGGATGCCATGAAAACTTATTAAGCTCAAAGGATCTTGAAAACATTTCGAGCGGCGGAAATCGTTTGCTTAATCATGGAATCAGAATGGGTTGTAGATAGCAACATGGCTTCAAACTGCGAGGGAGCTAGATACACTCCTTTTTTGAGCATGCCATGGAAAAATTTTCCGTATTGGACTGTATTGGATTTCTTTGCACTCGTATAATCGGTGACGGGTCCTTCTGTGAAAAATCCTCCGAGCATCGAACCGACACGGGTCTGATAGTAGGGAATCTTCGCGGCTTTTGCCGATTCGCCTAAGCCTTCAGCTAGGGTTTTTGATTTTTTTTCTAATTCTTTATACACCCCTGGTTTTTTCAACTGTCGTAAGGTTTCTAGTCCTGCTGCTACTGCAACCGGATTTCCTGATAACGTGCCGGCCTGATAGACTGGTCCTGCCGGTGCAATCATCTGCATGATGTCTTTACGCCCTCCGTAGGCGCCAATGGGCAATCCTCCACCGATTATTTTTCCTAAGCACGTAAGATCCGGTAGGACCTTGTACAGCGCCTGGGCCCCTCCGAAATGTACTCGAAACCCAGTGATGACCTCATCAAAAATTAAAACGATTTCATACTTTTGGGTAATCATTCGCAACCAAGGAAGGAATTCATCTGTCGGAGGTATCACCCCCATATTTCCTGCTACCGGCTCGACAATGATCGCCGCTAAGTCCTTGGCATGTTTGTGAATGAGTTTTTCTGTTGCGACGATGTCATTAAAAGGTGCCGTCAGCGTGTGGCGCGCAAAATCTTTTGGAACCCCTGGAGTGTCAGGAATTCCCAGAGTGGCAATTCCCGAACCAGCTTTGACTAATAAGTGATCCGCATGGCCATGGTAACATCCATCAAATTTCAAAATCTTATCTCTTTTGGTGTAGGCTCTGGCCAAACGAATGGCACTCATCACGGCTTCCGTTCCTGAATTGACCAGGCGGACCTGCTCAATGGATGGGACCGCTTGAATGATTACATTTGCCAAGTCTGTTTCGGCTTGGCAGGGTGCCCCATAACTGGTACCTTGCTGGGCTGCTTTGATGATCGCTTTCAGGACACCGGGATTAGCATGGCCCAAGATCATCGGTCCCCACGAGAGGACATAATCGATAAAGGTGTTGCCATCGACATCTTCTACTGTGGCACCTTTTGCCTTTTTGATAAAAAGGGGATCACCACCTACCGAGCGAAATGCTCTAACGGGACTATTCACGCCACCAGGAATGGCTAATTGGGCGATTTTGAAATTGGCGCGGGATTTTGTTGTTTTCACTGAATTCCTCCTCCCAGAAGTCGGCTAGCCACTTCAGAATGATTAAAAGAACGACATAAAAAATTCAAATTTCATTAATTTTGTTCAACTATGAACCGAAAAATATTATAGTCATATTATTTAATTTTTACTCTGGAAAACAGAATGCATTGTGAACAACGCCAAAGAAACGAATCCACTATTCTTGAATGTTTTGGGCGATTTGATGAAGAAGACACCAACCACTTTATTCAAACGCTTGAACAACTCCAAATACAGGGATTAAGAAATATTGTTTTAAATTTATCCCCCATCTTTTATTTGGACCCCAAAGTTTTGAATCTTTTGCTCTTTGCGCAAGAATTTTTGAATTCTCATGGGGGAACCGTATCCATAGTAAGCCCCTTAAGTTCTGTCAGAAATGAACTCATACGAGGCAAAATCCCCGATGCTATTCCAACTTTTGAATCCCTCTATAGCGCCCTCCATCGCCCTCATGCAGCATATTCTCAGCCATCACAATAAAACCTTAGCCCACAAAAAAGAAAAAGCTCAGAGATAATGAATATCACTGAGCTTTTTCTTAAAAATAACTCGGCAACGACCTACTTTCCCACACCCTTACGGGTGCAGTATCATCGGCCCTGGAGGGCTTAACTTCCGTGTTCGAAATGGGAACGGGTGGGACCCCTCCGGTATGGTCACCGAGAATTTCTTGTTTGTAAAGCGTTAGGCATAAATCGTAATTGATGTTCTCACGATTTACCTTTTACGCCTTACAGTTTTTCAGACCATGTCTATCAAGAACAAATGTTGTTAAGTCTCACGGCCGATTAGTACTGGTTAGCTTCAGGCCTTACAGCCCTTCCACACCCAGCCTATCAAACTCATAGTCTATAAGTGGCCTTTAGGGAGGTTACCCTCCGTGTGATCTTATCTTGAGGCTAGCTTCCCGCTTAGATGCTTTCAGCGGTTATCTAAACCGGACATAGCTACCCGGCACTGCCGCTGGCGCGACAACCGGCACACTAGCGGTCCGTCCATCTCAGTCCTCTCGTACTAGAGACAGGCCCTCTCAAATCACCTCCGCCCACAACAGATAGGGACCGAACTGTCTCACGACGTTCTGAACCCAACTCTCGTACCGCTTTAACGGGCGAACAGCCCGACCCTTGGGACCTGCTTCAGCCCCAGGATGCGATGAGTCGACATCGAGGTGCCAAACTTCCCCGTCGATGTGAACTCTTGGGGGAAATCAGCCTGTTATCCCCGGCGTACCTTTTATCCGTTGAGCGATGGCCCTTCCACGCAGAACCACCGGATCACTAAGCCCGACTTTCGTCCCTGCTTGAGCTGTCGCTCTCGCAGTCAAGCTCCCTTTTGCCTTTACACTCGATGGCTGATTGCCGACCAGCCTGAGGGAACCTTTGGGCGCCTCCGTTACCTTTTGGGAGGCGACCGCCCCAGTCAAACTACCCACCAGACAATGTCCTTACCCTGGATGACAGGGTCAAGTTAGAATGTCAGAAAAGCAAGGGTGGTATTTCAAGGTTGGCTCCACGAAAGCTAGCGCTCCCGCTTCAAAGCCTCCCACCTATCCTACACATACTCGCCCAACACCCAATGTCAAGTTGTAGTGAAGGTGCACAGGGTCTTTCCGTCTAGTTGCGGGCACCCGGCTTCTTCACCGGAACAACAAGTTCGCTGAGTCTCTCCCCGAGACAGCGCTCCAGTCGTTATGCCATTCATGCAGGTCGGAACTTACCCGACAAGGAATTTCGCTACCTTAGGACCGTTATAGTTACGGCCGCCGTTTACTGGGGCTTCCATTCGGAGCTTCGCCTTACGGCTAACACCTCCAGTTAACCTTCCAGCACCGGGCAGGCATCAGACCCTATACCTCCTCTTACGAGTTAGCAGAGTCCTGTGTTTTTGGTAAACAGTCGCTAGAGCCATTTTACTGCGACCTCGTTCGGCTTGAAAAGTAAATCTTCTTACCTAATCGAGGCACCCCTTATCCCGAAGTTACGGGGCTAAATTGCAGAGTTCCTTAGGGAGAGTTCTCTCACGCCCCTTAGTGTTTTCCACCTACCTACCTGTGTCGGTTTGCGGTACGGACACCATAGACACTCACTACGAGGATTTTCTCGGCAGTGCAGGATCAGCCCGTTTATGGCCTTACGGCCTCCCCATCACGTCTCAGTGTTAATAGGTCCGCGGATTTGCCTACAGACCCCACCTACTCGCTTGGACCGGGTATTCCAGGGACCCGGCGGTGCTTACCTCTCTGCGTCCCCCCTTAGTTGATAACGCAACCATGGCGGTACAGGAATATTAACCTGTTTTCCATCGACTACGCCTTTCGGCCTCGCCTTAGGACCCGACTAACCCTGATCTGACGAACATTGACCAGGAAACCTTAGGTTTTCGGGGACGATGATTCTCACATCGTTTATCGCTACTTATGCCGGCATAATCTCTTCTCTAGAATCCAGCTGTCCTTGTCGGTCAACCTTCAACTCCTAGAGAATGCTCTCCTACCACTTCTATCTTTCGATAAAAATCCGCAGCTTCGGTTGTAAGCTTGAGCCCCGTTACATTTTCGGCGCAGGCCCACTCGACCAGTGAGCTATTACGCACTCTTTAAAGGATGGCTGCTTCTAAGCCAACCTCCTGGCTGTCTGAGCGTTCCCACAACCTTTCCCACTTAGCTTACATTAGGGACCTTAGCTGGCGGTCTGGGCTGTTTCCCTTTTGACCACGGACCTTAGCACCCATAGTCTGACTCCCGTATAGCCAGTAGCGGCATTCGGAGTTTGGTTGGGTTCGGTAGTGTTTGACCACCCCTAGCCCATCCAGTACTCTACCTCCGCCACGGTTCATACGAGGCTAGCCCTAGAGCTATTTCGGAGAGAACCAGCTATCACGAGGTTTGATTAGCCTTTCACTCCTACCCACAGCTCATCCGAGCATTTTGCAACATACACCGGTTCGGACCTTCTCCGCCTGTTACAGCGGATTCATCCTGGCCATGGGTAGATCACCTCGCTTCGGGTCTATTCTACGTAACTAGACGCCCTATTCAGACTCGCTTTCGCTACGGCTCCGTCTTTTCAACTTAACCTTGCTACGCAGAATAACTCGCCGGCTCATTAAGCAAAAGGCACGCGATCAGGCATTGTCCTTGCGGACCATAGCCCTCTCGCTGCTTGTAGGTATACGGTTTCAGGTTCTATTTCACTCCCCTCACCGGGGTTCTTTTCGCCTTTCCCTCACGGTACTGGTTCACTATCGGTCATCAGGGAGTATTTAGC
>JAOUQB010000121.1 GCA_029879555.1 Nitrospirota bacterium
GATCAGGTCCACAATCAGCTTCACTTCGTGCAAACATTCAAAATAGGCCATCTCCGGTGAATAGCCCGCCTCCACTAAAGTTTCAAAGCCTGCTTGAATCAGAGCAGTGAGCCCACCACAGAGCACCACCTGCTCTCCAAATAAATCGGTTTCCGTTTCTTCTCGAAAGGATGTTTCGATGACGCCAGCCCGAGCCCCGCCAATGGCACTGGCATACGCAAGACCGACTTTGGTCGTATTCCCACTCGGATCTTGATGAATCGCAAGCAAGCATGGCACCCCAGTCCCCTTGGTATATTCCGAACGAACCAAATGCCCAGGCCCTTTAGGAGCAACCATAAACACATTCACATGAGATTCCGGTAGAATTTGTCCAAAGTGAATATTAAATCCATGCCCAAAGGCCAGATAGGCTCCATGCTTTAAGTTCGGGGCAATATCCTCATTGTAAATGGCCGCTTGTCGTTCATCTGGGGCTAAAATCATGACGACATCGGCCTCTTTCACCGCATCGGCGGTAGGCATGACCTTCAACCCGGCGGCCTCAGCCTTATTCCACGATGCACCCTCCCGACAGCCCACCACCACTCGAATGCCGCTATCACGCATGTTAAGAGCATGGGCATGGCCCTGACTCCCAAATCCAATGACGGCCACGGTTTTCTTGGCCAAACTTTGTGGATCCACATCTTTTTCATAAGAAATTTTCATCATACACTCCTCAAATGGAAATTTAGAAAAGGCCGCTGAGGCTCCGCCACCATCAATTGGCAGAACACCCATTGTATCAACGCCAATTGGGTCGTTCGGATTAGTTCGCTTTCGCAAGCGGTCGAGGTTGGGCTTGCGCGGGACGTGTAGGCTCTCGGCCGATCGCAATTCGACCGGTCCGCACCAATTCTTTAATACCAAGCGGCAGCAATAAGTTAATAATAGCTTGGACCTTTCTCACATCCCCCGTGACTTCAATGGTATAGCTCGTCGGAGAGGAATCTAAAATATTGGCTCGGAAAATATCCGCAATGCGCAACGCTTCGGCCCGATCTTCGGGACGCGTATGTACTTTAATGAGGGCTGTTTCACGTTCGACAAACTCACTTTCGCTGACGTCCACCACCTTAATAATATCAATGACCTTATTTAATTGCTTCATAATCTGTTCGATCACACGCTCGTCTCCATTCGTCACAATCGTCATCATGGAAACTGAGGGATCTAATGAGGGTGCCACAGACAGACTTTCAATATTAAACCCTCGGCCACTGAACAGCCCGGCCACACGAGACAAGGAGCCAAATTTATTTTCTAACGTTAATGAAATAATATGTTCCATAATTGGTCTGTACCTTACGCCGTCAACACGGTATCGGAATCAGCTTGCGCAGCCGATTTATGGGTGGATTTTGGTTTTTTTAAATCTGAAGGATCCTCTAAGAGCATTTCGTGATTACTTCCTCCAGCCGGAATCATGGGATAGCAATTTTCATATTGATACACCGGAACATCCACAAACACCGGACGATCGATGGCTAACGCTTCTTGGATACCGGCATCCACGTCGCCGACTTTTTCAATACGGATTCCCGCAGCCCCATAGGCTTCGGCTAATTTCACAAAGTCCGGCACATTGCCGAGGGAACTGGAAGCGTATCGCCCCTCATAGAATAAATCCTGCCATTGGCGAACCATGCCATGAAAGCGGTTGTTAATGACAAAGACTTTCACCGGCAATTTTTCAATGACCGCCGTCGCTAACTCCTGCGTGTTCATTTGAATACTGCCATCTCCGGCAATACACAGCACCAACCGTTTCGGGAAGGCCGCTTGCGCACCCATGGCAGCCGGAAACCCAAAACCCATAGTTCCCAACCCTCCAGACGTCAACCAGGTCCGCGCACTTTGGAGCTTAAAAAATTGCGCAGCCCACATTTGATGCTGACCGACATCCGTAGACACAATCGGATCCCGATCAATCGTCAATTCATACAATCGGTCAATCAGATATTGTGGCTTAATGAGTGCCTCGGGCTCTTGGATGTATGCCAGAGGATGCGCTTGTTTCCAAGCCTCTAATTGATCCCACCACGGCTTCCGTTGTTCTTTCTGATTACCATTGACGGTGGCCCGAAGAATATCATTCAGTTCAATTAACACTCGCTTGCAATCACCCACGATAGGAATATCCACCTGAATGTTTTTCCGAATCGAGGTGGGATCAATATCAATATGTATAACTTTTGCCGTAGGGCAGAACTCCGACACTTTCCCTGTCACTCGATCATCAAACCGAGCACCCACTGCAATCACCAGATCGGAGTAATGCATCGCCATATTGGCCACATAGGTCCCATGCATCCCCAGCATGCCTAACGATAATGGATGATTTCCCGGGAAGGCCCCTAAGGCCATTAACGTCATATCCACCGGGATGTGGGTCATTTCCGCCAATTCCTTCACTTCTGCCGATGCCCCAGAAAATTGCACCCCACCCCCGATGTAAAGAATCGGCCGTTTGGATTTCAGGATCGCATCAGCAGCCTGCTTAATCTTCCATTTACTCCCATCATAGGTCGGGTTATAGCCACGGATCGAAACGGATTTAGGGTAATG
Source organism: Nitrospirota bacterium (assembly GCA_029879555.1). GTDB lineage: Bacteria > Nitrospirota > Nitrospiria > Nitrospirales > UBA8639 > Nitrospira_E. The sequence continues at coordinate 2,611 of JAOUQB010000121.1, forward strand.
AAACTCTCCCTTATCCATGGAAATATCTTTGGGAATATCGACTAATACAGGCCCGGGCCTGCCGGTTGTCGCGATATAAAACGCTTCCTTAATCGTTTGAGCCAAATCGTTCACATCCTTGACCAAAAAGTTGTACTTGGTGCAGGGACGGCTTAAACCAATGTTGTCGGCTTCTTGAAAGGCATCATTCCCAATTAAGGGAGTCGGGACTTGCCCGGAAAAGCACACCACCGGCACGGAGTCCATATAGGCATCAGCCAACGCCGTAATCACATTCGTCATCCCTGGACCAGAAGTAATAAGGGCCACACCCGGTTTGCCCGTTGCTTTGGCGTAGCCTTCCGCCATCAATCCGGCCCCTTGCTCGTGCCGGGTCAAAATGACGCGAATATCTTTTTGCTGATGGAGGACATCAAATATTTTCAAGACCACGCCACCAGGCAAGGCAAAAATTGTATCCACACCTTCTTGCTTTAATGATTCAAGGAAAATTTCTGCGCCAGTCAGTTGCATGATGCTCACCTTTTGATTAAAAGACTGTTGAACGAGACTCCGCCAACCCAATCCCCCTGCTTCACCCAGTTAAAAACTGTAAAGGCCAATAAGTTAAACTACGGCCTTGTCCGACAGAGAGGCAGAATCCCCAAAATAAATACGTAATGGTAAACCTTGCCGTTTTTTTAAGTCAACACGTATTGTAACAGGATTTGCTTGATTACGAAATATTAAGAGACTAGGCCAAAGAAATCTCCAAACCCTCCCGAGGGGACCGTCATGATGTGGAAGTCTGTGCTCCAGCAGTTAACACGAGACCACCTTTTGCGCGAATTATCCGTCATTGACTCCACTTGCGGCCCCATCATGTCATTGAACGGGCAGGACATCCTCCTATTTGCTTCAAATGACTATTTAGGACTGGCCAATCACCCCCACCTAAAGCTGGCCGCCTGCAAAGCCATTGATCAATTTGGGGTGGGAGCCGGAGCTTCTCGGTTAGTATCTGGAACACTCCGGCCTCACCATGAACTTGAGCTAGCTCTTGCCCAATTTTTCCAAGAAGATGCGGCCCTGGCCTTGAGTTCCGGTTATGCCACCAATATCGGCATCATTCCTAACTTGATCACTCCAGAGGGCCTCATCTTGGCCGACCGGTTATGCCATGCCAGCCTGATTGATGGCTGCCGACTAAGCCGTGCAAGCCTCCGGGTTTTCGATCATAATGATATGGATCATCTGAAAGTATTATTGGCTAAGCGCCCGAGGAACCGTCCTACCCTCATTGTGACTGAAGGGGTATTTAGTATGGATGGAGACCTTGCTCCCCTAGCGGAGCTCGCACACCTCGCAAAGGAATACGACGCCACCCTGCTGATAGATGACGCTCACGGGACAGGGGTCATGGGCCCAACCGGGAGAGGAACTCTTGAGCATTTTGGAGTGAAGTCGGCCAACATTATTCATATGGGAACACTGAGTAAAGCCTTGGGCACAAGTGGAGGCTTCATCACTGGGACGAACGATTTTATCGACTATGCGATCAATACGGCGCGATCATTCATCTATAGCACCGCGCCACCCCCCGCCATCGCCGCCGCCGCCCATGCTGCCCTTGGCGTTATTCTCCAAGAACCAGAGAGGCGCACACGGTTGTGGCGCAATCGTGAGTACATGTATCAAGGATTAAGGGGAATGGGCTGCCATCTGACCAACACAGAAAGCCCGATTCTTCCCATAATCGTCAATCATCCTGAGCTGGCCATGAAGATGTCCCTGGAGTTAAGACAAAAAGGCCTCTTCATTCCCGCGATCAGACCTCCCACGGTTCCCAAGGGAACTAGCCGACTTCGAATCACTGTAACGGCCGAACATTCCACGGCACAGATTGATTCCTCATTAGCAGCCATTCAACACGTTGGACAATCTCTCCGCCTCCTCTGAACCAGCTGGCCTTTTCCTCTAATAGCATATCCCCAGGCCCGGTCGGCCCCAACCACGCTATCACTCAACGGAATTCCCGACATTAAAGAAAATCCTCCGCCATTCCGACAAGAGAAGCAGAAAGCCGAAAGGCCTTCTACCAATACCCGAGAACACGGCCTCTTACGGAGGCAAAAATCATCCGTTTCCACCACTCAGAAGGCCACACTTCTTCATGCAAACTCTTCAAAGTAAACAATTGTTCGCCGGAAAGTTTGAAGTTCAGGGAGAAATTTCCAAGGGACAAACCGGCACTATTTATTACGGGTATGACATCGGGCTTTGCCAAGAAGTCGCCATCAAAATCTATCATTCGCATATCAACGGGCGTGTGATTCGGGGGAAAGCCTTCATTGAAAAATCCAAACCGCTTCTCCTCATTGATCACCCCAATCTCATCAAAATTTTTAAAGTTGAAGAAGAAGACGACACTCCTGTCATTTTCATGGAATTCTTTGACGCGCCCAGTCTCCAACAAATCATCAGGGAAAAGGGCCCGTTATCCGTCCAGGACATGCTCATCCTCACCCGGGAGATCGCAGAAGTCCTCGTTCATACGCATTTCCAAGGCATCATCCATGGCACCCTACACCCCGGTCATGTTTTGGTCGGGCCGCAAGGTCAGATTAAGGTCATGGACCTGGGTTTATCCTGGATCCTCATGGATATTTTGTCCAATTGTGATGAAGAAGTCCTGAGACCCTTGCCCTATTTCCCTCCGGAAATTGCGAAAGGGGAACTCCTGACTGTCAGCAGCGATTTGTACTCGCTGGGATTCATGATGTACGAAATGCTCACCAGCACCGTGCCCTATGTGGGATTGCCTAAAACCTCGATTATGGGGAAATTAGCCTTCGACCAAACTGATCCGGAGTTTCAATTTCTTGATACGGTTCCAGAAGCCATTTGTGACCTTATCCGCCACATGACTCGCAATAAGGCTCAAGAACGCTTGCAAGATGCCACGCATGTCCTCACCATCATCAACCAGCAACTCTCCAAACTCCCCCTGGATAAAAAAAGTGCATTTCTGCCCTCTGCCACAACACATGTTCAGGCTCCCCCTCCTACAAATCCAGCAGAAGCAAAAAAACCACTAGCTGAACCCCCTACCCACACACCGGGGTCTAACCAGGAGGAGTTGGCGACAAAACAGCCCCCCCCCATTCAAAGGTCTCAGAAGCAAATACACCATCACAAGAACACGCATACAAACATTGCCCGCAAGATTGGCATTACGATGGGGCTCGTGATTTTATTAGGCATAGCTGGAGCCATAGGCTATTGGTATCGGGATCTCCTCCAACCGCATATCTCCGTCCTCCAAGCCCAGCCGGAGAACTCTGAGCCACAAACCAATTTTCCAAGGCCCCTACCAACAGAACCAGGGGGTGCCATTCCCCTGGTCTCCCAAACCCCAGATTTTCAGAAACCTATAGGGGACACAGGCACCCCGCCTAAGACAAACCCTCCAACCTTGATTACCCCGCAACCAAAAGACATATTCCCCTCCACAAACGTCACCTCCCCATTGCGGAAACCGGAGAAACAATCTGAGCAGGCAACCCTCCCAGCAACACCCTCTCACTCACCAATGAGGCAAGAAACACCGGCTCTCTCTACGATCAACCCAACAGCACCACGCGCAGCAGAAAAACCACCGGTTGACAGTAAACCAGCGATCCAGGCCATCTCCCCTGAATCCGACCGCCAACCACTCCCAATATCGTCAAGCCCGAAGGCAGCTGACTCCGAGCCACCCCAACCCCTTACAAACCCTATTAGCGTACCCACAGCCGCAGCGCCATCAACTGAAAAAAACCCCCAGGAACCGACTGACAAGGAAATCGACGAGCTCCTCCAAGGCCTCAATATCCCCCCCATCATCACTCCGCCTTCACCCACGGCACCATAAGTAGAATATCCTTCGCCACAGGATCTGCCCTTAGACCAGCAGAACAACACTGCGCCAAGAACAAGGTCTCCAGACCTATGATCCGAGAAGACCACCCTTGCGTTGTTCCCCTTCCTCTCATCTCCTATAATGACCTGGAAAAATCTGAGAGAGCCGACCATGTCTCCTGAATCCCGCTCCACGTGTTAGCCAAAGTCCACAGCTTGGGATTAGTGGGGCTGGAGGCCAATCCTATTGAAATTGAAGTCGATCTTGGCGGCGGATTGCCTCAATTTTCTATTGTGGGACTGCCTGATGCGACTGTGCGTGAAAGCCGGGATCGCGTCCGGTCCGCGTTAAAAAATACAGGATTTCGATTTCCCCCCAAAAAAATCACCGTCAATCTCGCGCCGGCGGGGATCAAAAAAGAAGGGGCAGGCCTGGAACTGGGCATTGCCATCGGCATCCTGATCGCCGAAGGCGTGCTCACGCAAGAATGTGTCACCCCGTATTTATTCGTGGGAGAGTTGGCCTTAGACGGACGGA
>JAOUQB010000122.1 GCA_029879555.1 Nitrospirota bacterium
AAGCCCCCTTGTGTGCCCTCGCTGTCCAGCATATCTGCAACCAAGTCCTGGAAGGACAAGGTCTTCCAGGTATTTTTTCTCTTTGTATTTCCGATCGGATTGATCTAGCGAAGACGATGGTGAATGATATCCGGATCCCACTCATTTCCTTTACGGGTTCGGTTCCTGTTGGACGGGAGGTTGCGCAGGTTGTGGCGGGTCGCTTAGGACGGACTCTATTAGAATTAAGTGGGAATAATGCCGCGATTGTGGACGAGACGGCTGATCTTGATTTGGCCATTCCTGCTATCGTATTTGGAGCCGTGGGAACTGCGGGCCAACGATGTACCACAACTCGGCGCCTGTTTGTGCATGAATCAAGGTATGAAGCCGTCGTGCAACGCCTCATTCAAGCGTATGAGCAGGTCAAAGTCGGTGACCCTTTGAAACCCGGTGTACTGATGGGACCCCTCATCGACGAGAAAGCTGTTGAAGAATTTCGTATGACGTTAGAGGAAGCCAGACTGGACGGTGGCGAGGTCATCTATGGCGGAGAGGTCGTCGAGTCACCAGGATTTTTTGTGATGCCGACGCTTGTGCGTGCTGAGAATCATTGGAAAGTGGTTCAACGAGAAACCTTTGCTCCTATCCTGTATGTCATGTCCTATCAAACTTTGGGTGAAGCGATTGCCTTACAAAATCAAGTTCCTCAAGGATTATCTTCATCGTTATTTACTTTGAATTTGCGGCAAGCTGAACAGTTTTTATCTTGTGAGGGGAGTGACTGTGGCATTGCCAACGTTAATATTGGTACCTCTGGAGCGGAAATTGGGGGGGCTTTTGGGGGAGAAAAAGAAACGGGTGGGGGGCGAGAGGCCGGTTCGGATGCTTGGAAAGCCTACATGCGGCGGCAAACCAATACGACGAATTGGGGCACTGATATGCCGCTGGCGCAGGGAATAACATTTTCCGTGGATTCATGATAGGAGGTAAAGCCATGAGTCAGGCCACGAATCTTGAGCGACTGATCGGTGAATATGTCGAAGATTATGTTTCGAAGAACCAGGCTGCCAGGATTGTTCGAGATGCTTTAGAGGAAATTGGGATTGGTTTGTTCCCTGTGTTGGATCATTTTACCCTTCGCACGTTGTCGATTGATGAGCGTGCGAAAGAATTTCTTAGCCATGGGTATGTTTTTTCGGAAGCACTTGAGTATGACGATTGGTGGGCCAAGGTCTATCGTGCACCGGGTTGCCCGGCTTTATTCGTCGATCAGGCTTATGAGGATGTACGGGGTGCCACGAGTATTATCCCAGGTTGGGTTAGTCATTTTAGTGATCGTACGCTGCACCATATTGCGATTCTTGTAGAAGACATTGAAGCGGCGATGCAGCGATTGAGTGTGAAAGGTGTGGTGTTTGCGGGAACGATTGTTGGGGAACGTGGTGGAGACTTACGACAAATTTTTTCCGTTCCTGAGCAAGTGGATGGACAAGCCTATTCTGTCTTGGAGCTTACCGAACGGCATCGAGGCTTTCAGGGGTTCTCGCCGCCTCAAGCCAATAGTCTTATGCAATCAACTATGAAGGAATGAGCCCTATATTATGATGGCTGGTAGGCGCAGGACGCTCAGGCAGATAACACTTTTGTGGAATCGAGTACGAGCTTCGCATTTTTAGCTATGGCGCCGGGATCTTTGGAGACGATGGCGGCTCCGAGACCAACCGCAGCTGCGGCAATGGTGATGATCTGACTGACTTTTTCTAGCTTTTTAATCGCGCTTTTTGCTTTCTTGATGGACTTTTTTATTGAATCGATACTGGCGTCTGATTCATCAAGGGCCAATCCTACGGCTTTGGTGATCATATCGGAAGATGAATTGAGTAGGGACCATTCTTCATCTTCCATGTCACGTCGTTGGGTTGGTGTCAAGGTGCTCCAACTCGAAAAGCGACGATCAGCAAGTGTGTTGGCCAAATCGCGAAATTGTTTGGAAAGTTCAAACGCTTCTTGGGCTGTCAGTGGCATAACCAATCCTTGTCTTATATTTTTTTGATGGAGGACAAAATGTCCTTTAATTCCTTGGCAGACTTCTTGATGCTTTGAATGAGTTGGTCTTTGGATAAGTCGTTTCGTCCATCGTAGAGCTGCTGGTGACCTGCCGATATCTTTTCTAAGATGGCGGCATAGGCTTGAATGGTGTCGGTATGGCCCGCTACATGGTTTTCTCGATGTTCTTGCCATTCCATGAGGGCGGCGATGCCTGCGGGGTCACTCGATTGGGCGATTTTGGTTCGATAATAGGATTGAATGGCAAACCGCTCATTTTGATCGTCACCCCCAAAGCCCTCTACTACAATCTGTTTGAGGCTGTTAACAATGATTTGAAATGGATCATTTGACCGTTCGATCAATTCCTGAATCTGTCGTTTTCTCCACTTATCACCGATGGCATTCGTGAGTACCCCAGCAATTTTTCCAAAGGCTTCGGTCTCGGCCGGACTGGTACCCGCTTGGTTTTGAAGCTTGGTTGTGAGTTGAGAGAGTTCTTCTGATTGGTCGACGATTTCATCGGCTGCCAATCTCCCGAGTGCTTCCATGTATTCTTCAATGACATTGTGGCGAAGGAGTAGTTCAGTTTGTTGCGTGAGGCGTTCTTGGGCCATGGCCTCAAGTTGGGCATGGCGGTCTTCGGATTGGTAGCGTTTTTGGCGTTGGGGGAAATCCATATAATTGTCGACCAGGGTGGTGTACTCGGCAGATTCAGCGGAAATGTTCGCAAAGTCTTGGACGGCCTTGAGATCGACACACCCTTGAGTGAGGCCTAAGAAAAGCAGCGTGCTCACTACCATCGTGAGTTTCATGAAAACGGCTGGTGTTTGATGATGTCGCATGGTCTTCCTGTAAAAATTATGGAATGTTCCTTTGGTTATCTCCGTGACGCACATGCTGGGCGAACCATAGGAGATTTGCCAAAAAGTGTCAATAGTTCGCTGAACGCTCGCACTGGACTATGATGTAAGAGAAATTTTTGAATCGACCAAAGAAGCAGGGATGCGTTGGCGGAAAAGCATTAATCGAGAGAGAGATGTGTGAATGGTTGGGACGTTCATGAAGGACCGCTCAGGGTGTTCGTACTTGTTAACGTGTTGGTGTGCTAGGAGTATTCTGTGAGCGGATGTCATCGGCTTGTGATTCAATCGCTTGCGCTTCTTCAGTGCGATCCATTTTTCGTAACAGTTGGGCGTAGTTCCTCAGAGCCCGTTCGACTCGGAAATGACTTTTCCCCATCGTGGTTTCGGTAAGTGTGATCGCACGTTGAAATAAGGGGTCAGCTTCCTTGTATTGTCCGGTGTTAAGGTAGAGTACTGCTAAATTGTTTATGGGGCCGGTGAGTCCGGAATGTTCAGGCCCTTCGGCTTTTTCAATGATGGCGATGGCTCGTTGCATGATGGGAATGGCCTGTTCGGGTTGATTTTGCAGTCGATGGATTTCGGCCAACTGATTAAGAATGATCGCGACGCGGGGGTGTTCTTTCCCAAATCCTTCTTCAGCAATGGTCACCATGCGTTCCAGTAATGGTGTGGCTTTGGTTAGCTGCTTGGCTGAGCTATAGAGTAGCGCTAAGTTATTGAGGCTGCCCAATAGATTGGGATTGGTCGTGCCAAGTTGTTGTTCTTTGATGGCAAGGGCTTTGAGCAAGAGTGTTTCGGCCTGATCATATTTTTCCTGTGCACGATAGAGGAGCGCGAGATTGTTTAGGGGTTCTATGAGGGTTGGGTCGTCGGGGCCACTAGCTTTTTCCGAACTCGCTAGGACCCGTTTGAGGTAGGGCTCAGCCTGGTCATAGAGGGATTGTCGGACGAATAAGCCAGCCAAGTTTTCGACATCGCGGATCGTTTCGGGGTCGTCTGGACCTTGGACTTTTTCCCGAATGGCAATGGCTCGTTCAAAATTCTTTTGAGCCTGGTCGAATTTATTTTGTGTCACATATAGCGCACCCAAATTACTGAGACTGGCAGCCAGGTCGGCAGTTTCTGGCGCTGGGGCTTTTTCATGAATAGCTACGGTCTGTTGAAGGAAGCCTTCGGCTTCTTCCGGTTGGCCTTTGGCATTGGCCAGAATGGCGAGGTTGGTGAGGGATTGAATGAAGCGGAGGTCTTGTTCCCCGAAGGTTTCCGCGATCTTGAGGGCTGCGTTCAATTCTTCTTCGGCTTCAGGGAATTTTCCCTGGTCCATCAGCGTCGTGCCTTGTTCCGTATGTAGGTCCCAGGGTTCCTTCGGTTCTGAGCAACCGAGAACATGTATGCCGAGAAGAGCAAGTACGAAAATGGTGATAAGTCGTGGGGTTTGAATGCTATGAAAGGGCATGCGGATATCCATATTCTTTGGCAGAGGTGATTGAAACGATTGCGAGAAACTCTCGAGAGCGATTGTACTGGAGGTATTGGGCACTTGCCAAACACATCAAAGCTTTTTCGAATAGGGCACTTCACCTATCAAAATAAGGAGAGTTGGGCAGGGCCAGGGCGTGTGAACGTAGCCGGAATTGGGCTGTCTGGGACGGTGGGGAACCCGAGTTTTCGATAGCTCTGTTCAAAGAGTTGTTCGATCACAGCCCATGTCGTCCCTTGGCCGTGATGGCGTTTAAAAAAGGTCCGTTCCCCGACTTGCCCTTGGCGGACTTCTTTGAGGCGGGCCATGATTTTCTGGAGACGATCAGGGAACTGATGCCCTAGGCGTTCGATAAATACCTGTTCGACCTGGTCGTCGAGCCGAAGCAGAATGAATGTGGCGTCTTGTGCCCCTGCCTCCCGTGCTCTGGACAAAATTTTAGGGATATCTTGCTCATTTAATCCTGGTATGACTGGGGCGATGGAGATGGCTGTCGGGATTCCAGCTTTGGCTAAGGCTTCCATCGTAGCAAATCGTTTAGCAATGGATGGGGCTTGGGGCTCAACCTTTCTGGTCATCTCATCTGAAGCAAATGGAATGCTAAGAAAGATTCGAACCCATGCTGTTTTTTGAAGTTCTTGAAACACATCGATATCTCGGGTGAGGAGGGCCGATTTTGAAATGATCCCTACTGGATTTCTAAACGCCACACAGGTTTCTAAGCAGGCTCGGGTGAGTCGGTAGTCCGCCTCGAGTGGCTGGTAAGGGTCGGTATTGCCGGAAAACACGATGAGTTCCCCATTCCACGAGGCTTTTCGAAAGGTTTCTTGAAGTTTGGCTGCCGCATTGATCTTTACGACAAGTTTTGACTCAAAATCGGTTCCTGCGCCAAATCCCCAATATTCATGTGTAGGACGTGCATAACAATAGGCGCAGGCATGAAAGCAGCCTCGGTAGGGATTGAGACTCCATCGGAAAGGCAGATCGGGACTGTCGTTGTGGCTGAGGATGGTCTGGACCGTTTCCTCAAAAATATCGGAGGTGGCGGCGGGTGTTGGTTCTAGAGGATGGCGGGTTTCGGGGCTAAAGGAGGAGGGAGGATTGGAAATGCGTTTCATGGTAGCTGGTTAAAGTCTAGCAAATATTCTATGCTTGTTCTGATTGAAAAAAACCGGTACATTTCAATGGCTGGTTGAAATTTTCCAAAAGACCCTCTCTGGAATCTTGGCAGCTATCAAGTGTTTTTTTACGGTCTGCCCATGTCTGTACATTGTTGCCCCCGTAGCTCAGTTGGATAGAGCAGCGGTTTCCTAAACCGCGGGCCGCACGTTCGATCCGTGTCGGGGGCACCAATTTCTTGCCAAATGGATCGAGCCCCTCATTGGATAGCGTCGCTTTTTTTATCGGGAGGATTCTCTGACCGGTTGTCATCCATTTCTGATGAGGGGGTAACATTTCATCCTGTTTGGTTGGGTTTCTTTTGTGTGACCACTAAGAGAAACGTGTCTTTCCGATCAAAGGTTGTCGATTTTCTTGCTAGACTGGAATGTGCGATGGAGTGATTTCCCTCTCAATAGGTTCAAGCCCAATCGGATCCCTATCAAAGCCATGTTTTTTGCTTTCTGATCTATGTTTTCTTAAGAGAATAATAGAATTGAGGTCTTGTCATTGATTTCGGCCGCTTTTGTGGCATTGCGGTTGCTTGACTAAGGAGGAGTGAGAGTTCCCCGTTAGATTGTTTTTGCATGTTTCCACTGCTAGGGGAAGGAGTCCCATGAGGGGTTTGTCTATGGCCTTCTTGCAGATATTTTTTCAGAACGATATGATAGAGATTCCTTTTTATTTTTGACAGCTTATGTATTTTTGTTGCGGATGGTATTTTGATAACCCTTAAGGGATCCTGTCAGTTTGTGAAAATAGGTTTGAGAGAGAGAATTTTGCTTGAGAAGTAGGTAGATTGCTCCGATAGAGCCTGTATCGTATCGAGATAGTTGTCAATATTGTTGATTTGTCCTTAAACATTCCCATTACGGGGAAGAGGTGGGGTATGCAGGGGATTCTTTCCAGTCGAAAACTTTACGTCGTTATGGTGTTCACGTTTGGAGTATCTGGGATTCTTCCGGTATTCGGATTTGCGGATTCTGGGGTGGGAACCAAGGAGGCGAAAAAGGCAGAAAGTCGTGCGGAAAAAAAGGCTCTTATTGTGACGGATGATTATATTATTGGTCCTGAGGATGCACTGGAAATAAGTGTTTGGCGTACACCGGAATTATCTCGCCAAGTAATTGTTCGCCCTGACGGCCGGGTATCCCTTCCTCTCATTGGGGATGTTAAAGCGGTGGGGTTAACAACTCTCGAATTGCGTGATCGTATCACGGAACAACTTAAGTCGTATAAAGAAAATCCTACCGTAGCGATCGTCGTGGTTGCTGTGAATAGTTATTATTTTTATACGCAAGGTGCGGTTGGGAATACTGGAAAAATTCCACTATTAAGTCGAACGACTCTTATTCAAGCGATTACGTTAGCCGGGGGGTTAGCTCCTGATGCTGTGCGGAGTCGTATTACAATATTTCGGTTAGGAAGAGACAATGATGCTCCACAAAAGATTGTGGTTAGTTATGATGACATTATTTTACGAGGGGCGG